>JACFNW010000277.1 GCA_019454665.1 Fimbriimonadaceae bacterium
GGCCCGATGCCGCCGGTGACGAAGATGCGCTTCTCCGTCGCGTTGCGCCACACACGGTCGAGCATTCTGGTAAGCGCGGGATCGCCCGTCTCGCGTACGATGTCGGCGACTCCGGCCAGCAGGTACGCGGCGCGCACCGCGTGCCCCTTGATCTCCCGATGCTCGGCCAGCGGCACGTCGTCGAGCCAGTAGGTGCCGTCGTAGCGCTCGCGCGGGGTCTTGTGTTCGTCGGCGAAGAACCCCGCCCCTCGGGGTTCCGTGAGCTTGCGGGCGAGCCGGAACCAGCGGTCGTCGCCGGTGGCCTTCCACAGCTTCACCAGCGCCAGTTCGATCTCGGGGTGCCCGGCGTAGCCCGGATGGGTGCCGTTCGGCCCGAACCGCCGGTCAATGTGGTCGGCGAACTTCAGGGCGATGTCCAGCAAGTTGCGCTTGCCCGTGGCCTGATGGTGCGCCACAGCGGCCTCGAACAGGTGCCCGGCGCAGTAAAGCTCGTGGTGGTCGCGAAGGTTGGTCCACTTCTGGTCGGGGCGCGTCACCTGGAACCACGTGTTCAGGTAGCCATCCGGCATCTGCGCCTCGGCGATCTCGGCGATGAGCGCATCCATCCGCCGGTCGAGTGCAGGATCGGGATGAGTCGCCAACGTATAAGCCGCACCCTCGATGACCTTGTACAGATCCGAGTCGGTGAACAGCAGCCCCTGGTAGCCCTCGCGCTTGCCTTCGGCGGCGAGTCGCAGGTTGACCATGTTGCCCGCCTTCTCCAACATCTCGAACGAATGCCGCACCGAGACCTCGCGGTTGGTGCGTTGGCGCGGCGACCAGAATCGGTCCTCGATGGTCACCGATGTGAACGGCACGGGTTGAAGGGGCGCGGTGGAAGCAGACATGGCGGCGAGACAAGCGATGGCGACCATCGCTCAAGCAATTCGCCATCGGCCCACAGGGTCCTTCGCCGCCTCGGATCAACCCACCGGTGGCACAATCCCCGACCATGAACCCGCCTCGCCGCGCCACGCCGGACGACTTTGCCGCGATCGCCGCGCTCTGGAACGACGCTTACCCCAACTGGCGCGTGACCGAAGCCGAGATCGTCCGCGACGAGGAGACGATCGAACCCGAGAAGCGGCCCGTTCACTGGCTCCTCGACGAGCCTTCGGGATTCGTCGCTTACGGGCTCGCCCAACACGATCTGGGCGCCTACGACCCCCGACGCTGGACCGTGGTGGTGGTCGTGCCGCCGGCCCTGCGCGGGCAAGGCCTCGGCCGCGGGATGTTCGACCACATTGAAGCTTGGATCAGGAGCGAGGGCGCGGACGACTGCACCACGCGGGTCGCCGAGAGCGACGAACGCTCGGTCCTGTTCGCCAAGAGCCGGGGCTTTGTCGAGCAGAAGCGCGATTTCGAATCGGTCCTCGACCTCGCCATGCGCCCGAAGAACCCGTTCGCGCACCCCGAAGGCGTCCGCATCGTGCCGTGGGCCCAGTGCGATACCCCGGCCAACCGGCTCGAACTCCATCGAGTGTTCGAACTCGTCCGGGTGGACATCCCCCGCGCCTCGCCGCCGGTGCCCCTCACGCACGAGTTCTTTTGCGAACAAGTCATCGGCGACCCTGCGTTCGACCCCGCGACCAGCCACGTGGCGTGGGAAGGCGAGCAGATCGTGGGGGTCTGTTGGGGCTTCGTCAGCGACGTGCCTGGGAGGTTCGAGCAGGGCTTGACGGCCGTGGTGCGAGAGCGGAGGGGCCGGGGCCTGGCGCGCGCGATGAAGCGGATCGCCATCGAAGCGGCGGCAGAACGCGGCTACCAGTCCATCGTGACCGACAACGACACGCGCAACGAAGGAATGTTGGCGCTGAACGACTCCCTTGGCTTCCAACGGATGAGCGCACTCATCTCGATGCGGAAGACGTACCAGCCATAGCTTCCTCTCGGTCGGATTCAAGCAAGAATCGGCCTAGAATCTCTCTCAATTCATCCAGCGAGGAAACGGTCGAGAGTCGCCCGCGAAGGGCGGCCGCGCCGGGGCATCCCTTGATGTACAGCGGCAGCTGGCCCCTCAGTTGGCGAATGGCGCGAAGCTCGAGATCGGGGTCGCCGGGCTCGCTCTCCTCGGCCTCGAACGCGACCATCCGCTCGGCGTGCTCGATGGCGACGGCCACTCGGTCTTCGAGCGTGGGCTCGGCGGGTTCGGCGTGTCCAAGGAGTCGGGCGCGGATGCGGGCGAGCGCCCACGGATTGGAAATCGCTGCTCGCCCCACCATCACGGCGTCGCATCCCGTCTCGCGGAGCAGCCGTTCCGCGTCGTCGGGAGTCTTCACGTCGCCGTTGCCGATCAAGGGCACGGTCACGACCTCGCGCATCCGCTTGATCAGCTCCCAATCGGCGTGCCCTTCGAAGCCCTGTTTGGCAAAACGGGCGTGCAAGGTGACGGCTTGCGCGCCGGCATCTTGAAAGCGTCTAACCAATTCTGGAGCCGCAAACATGGAGTAATCCCATCCCGCACGCACCTTCACCGTGACCGGGATGCTCACCGCGGCGACGACGGTCCGAACGATCCGCTCGGCGAGGTCGGGGTCTTTGAGAAGCGCCGCGCCCGCGCCTGTCTTGCACACTTTGGGCACCCAGCACCCCATGTTG
Source organism: Fimbriimonadaceae bacterium (assembly GCA_019454665.1). Taxonomy (GTDB): domain Bacteria; phylum Armatimonadota; class Fimbriimonadia; order Fimbriimonadales; family Fimbriimonadaceae; genus UBA2387. Next base: position 2,638 of record JACFNW010000277.1, read on the forward strand.
ATGTCGAGCAGGTCGGCGCCCATGGCCTCGGCGATGCGGGCGGTTTCGGCCATCGTTTCGGGCTCGCCGCCAAAGATCTGGATGCCGAGCGGCCGCTCGTCGGGGTGGATGCGCATCTTGCGCAGCGTCTTGGTCGCGCCGTAATGGATCGCCATGGCGCTGACGAACTCGGTGAACATCAACCCCGGTCCGCCGATGCGCTTGGCGATCCGCCGGAACGGCTGGTTGCTCACGTCCTCCATCGGCGCGAGCACCAAGCGGTTTGCAACGCGGACGGGACCGATGCGGAATCCGTGGCTCACGTTAGGCCGGCTTGCGCGCCATGAAGTGGCCCACGATCAGAGCTATGAGCGCCAAAGCCGAGGCGATGCTGACCACGAGCGCTGGATAGACGGTTCCTTTCGACAGGTATGCAGGAACAAACCTGCCCATAAGACCGACGGCGACCAGAGCACAGATCAAGTACCCGACCATCGAGTTCTTCTGGGCGACCAGCAACCCGACGATCACCAGCACACCCGCGCCGACGCCACCCATCAGCGACGGCATGCTGTTCACCTTCAGGTACGCCTCCACGCCCAGGGCGATGTTGAACACGGCATAGACCCAGAGGACGATGTTGAGCCAAGGCATAGGGCAGATCGTACCTCTGGGCGCGACCCTCGCCCCGGGCCCGACCGCCAGCCGCGCGCCAAACGACTTCTAGGCCCGGGAGACCGTGCCCCTTCCGCCGCCGCGCCACCCTGGGACTCTCCGGCAATTCCCCTCCCCCGGAGGGGTGGCCGCAGGCCCGGGTGGTCCCATTGGGTCGGCAGGTTGCCATCGGGTTCACGATTCACGATTCACATTCACATCCCCCCGCGAGCGTCGGCAAGTGGTCGGCAGGTTGCCTTCGGGTTCACGATTCACGATTCACATTCACATCCCCCCACGAGCGTCGGCAGGTGGTCGGCAGCTTTGCCTTCGGGTTCACGATTCACGATTCACATTCACATCCCCCCACAGTTGGTCGGCAGGTGGTCGGCAAGTCTGCTCTCGCCGATTCTCCCACTCGAAGAGCTCTTTCACGTCGGGGTTCATCCGTGTCTCTTCGCCGCGAGCGAGGGGTTTGTCAACCCCGAGTCGGCTCTCTGGCCGTGTCCGATGGGTTCTCCGATTTGCATTCGTGGTTCCGTTCGGGCACCCCGAGTCAGCTTGAGGTTCGGCCCGGCCCGACTTGGGTCGGCTTTGTTCTGGCTGGTTCGGTTCCTCGAATCGGGCACG
>JACFNW010000278.1 GCA_019454665.1 Fimbriimonadaceae bacterium
CCCGACTTGCGCGTGAACGCGAAGACCTCGTCGGCGACTTCCTGGGTCCAACCCGGGAGGCTCGACATCTTGACGCCGTTGATCGTGGCCGAGGACCAGATCGGCACCATCGAATCGCCGTGCTCGCCTAGGATCAAGGCATGCACGTCTCGCGCGCCGACCTTGAAGTGGTCGGCCAAAAGCGAGCGGAAGCGGCACGTGTCCAAGACCGTGCCCAGACCCAGCACTTGCGAGGTCGGCACGATGTCCGCTTCGACGGCCAACTGCGTGAGGATGTCCACCGGGTTCGAAACGACGACGATCGTCGCGCCGTCGGCGAGCTTGCAGCCCTTCAGCGAATCGAGGATCGAGCGGAAAAGGCTGACGTTGCGGTTGACCAGTTGCAGGCGCGATTCGTCGGGCTTGCGCCGCAGACCGGCGGTGATCACGACGCAGTCGCTGCCATCCACCACGTTGTACTGGCCGCTGGTGAACCGGCAGTTTCCAGTGAGGGCCGCGCCGTGGCGCAGGTCGAGGGCTTCGCCCGAAGCCATGTCCTCGTTCATGTCCACGAGGGCGATTTCGCGGACGATGCCGCCGAGTTGAAGCGCGTAAGCGGCGTCCGAACCGACGCGGCCTCCGCCGCCAATGATGCTGACTTTCATGAAGGGTTCGTCATCTCCTGCGTCGCGGCCCCGGCCGCGCGAGGGTCGGGCGTCAGGGGTCGTGGAGCACTCCGATTATGGCACCTGCCGCCCCGCTCTGGGGCTTGGGGCCTCCCGTGCCATAATGTTGACTATGCAACTATTGCAGGAGGACGCATGGCGCTCGACGATTTGAGGAAGGAAGCCTATCGCTTGTTCCTCACATCCCATGCCAAGGTGCTCAAGTCCATCGAGGCAGACGTCACTCGGGCGAGGACGTTGCCCCCCGAGGTCTACGACGTGCTGGTCACGCTGGAGTACGCGGGCGGTCGGATGCGGCTCAGCGACCTGGCCGACCAGATCCTGCTCAGCCGAAGCGGCCTCACGCGTCGGTTGGACAAGCTGGAGAAGATGGGCTACATCCAGCGCGAAATGTGCCCGAACGATCGCCGAGGCGCCTATGCCGTGCTGACCGATGCGGGATTGAAGGCGCGCGCGCGGGCCTGGGTGAGCTACTCTTGGGCCATCGAGGAGCATTTTGCCAGCCACCTCACCGAGGCCGAAGCCCGTACGATGGTGCGCGTGTTCGAGAAGATCGCCGCCGAGTAGCCCCGCGCCAAACCAGTACAATCAGGCCCATGAAGCTGTTCTTGGACACCGGCGACCTGGCCGAAGTGCGCGAAGCCGCCGCGTGGGGCGTCATTGACGGCGTGACCACCAACCCGACCCTGATCGCCAAGTCCGGGCGAGGGTTCAAGGAAACCGTTCTGGCCATCTGCGAGGCCGTTCCGGGCGGCGCGATCAGCGCCGAAGTCGTGGCCACCGAGTACGACGCGATGCTCAAGGAAGCCCTGGAAATCGCCTCGTGGCACCCTCAGATCGTGGTCAAAGTGCCGCTCATCGAGCCAGGCGTGCGCTTGGTGAACACGCTGACCGAGCGCGGCATCCGCACGAATGTGACCCTGGTGTTCACCGTGACGCAGGCGCTGCTGGCCGCCAAGGCGGGCGCGACCTATATCTCGAACTTTGTGGGCCGGGTGGACGACGTTTCCGGCGACGGGATGGAGGCGGTCCGCGAGACCGTGGCGATGGTCGAGGAATACGGCTTCGAGTCGGAGGTCCTGGTGGCCTCGATCCGCCACCCGAAACACGTGGTGGACGCGCTCGCCGCCGGGGCGCACGTTTCGACGATGCCGCTTTCGGTGCTGCGCCAACTGTTCAAGCACCCCCTGACCGACTCGGGCCTGAAGCGGTTCTTGGACGACTGGAACGCCGCCAGCCTAACGATCGGTTAGCGGTGGACCGTATGGTAGATTGAGGCAGCAACCAAAGCACAGGTGACAAGATGGAATCGGGCACAGTCAGTCTCGTCTCTGGGACCCCGTTTTCAGGAGTTTGGGGTGATCGCACTTGCGCCTGGATTGCCGGACGATGAGCAAGCATCCTGACGTCAGCCAGCGGCTCCTTGAGACAGTGGTGGCTAGTCATGTCCATTCGTTGCAGCCGCTGGCAAAGGGCCGCCACCGAGGGCACCCTTCAATTGCCAATACGGCAGGGCGACTCTGATGAGGCTGCCTGGAGGCCCATGACTGCGAACCTGATCTAAGCGCCTTCGCGCACTTCTAGCGTGCGCAAATGTCCGTTCTGTGCTATCCTTTTGTGATGTTGCAGGGATTGACGTTACGAAGACGCAGACGACGATCGGGTTTGGTCGAGACGGCCTACGACGGATTGAGGGCGCCATTGGCTCCACTCGCTAAGTTTGCACTGGGAGGGTTGCTTTTTGTGACCTTGTCGGTAACTGGAGAGTTCGTTTACACGCTCATTCAGAGCATCCCATTCGCTCGCGTAGGACGAACGGGGCCGACGTTGTGGGAAGCAGGTTGGGTTCTTGTTCTCCTTGCGCTATCGGGCCTGTCTCTGTGGCTGGCGGGTAGGACAATCCCGCTGGATAGGGGCAGCACCAGCCTGATGCGTATTGAACCCCGGTCTGCGCTTCTGGCTCCTCTGAGCTGTTTCGGTAACCGAGGCGAGGATCGTCGGGGTGCATACCCCGACCTTGACCTCTTGATGAAAGATGTCGATCGTCTACGAGAAAGGGTCCACATTGCTGGTGGAGACGCGGATCGCCAAGCATTTTCCCTTGATGCGGCTAGGAGCGAATTCTGGAATCGCGTCGCCCCCACCACGTTTGGTCCGTTGTTTCTTGCAATTCAGGCTCATGTCCCAAAGCTCAAGGAAGTCGTGCTCATCAAGACCGAGCAAACGGAGAGCGAGTTCAAGGCCGTGCAGGGAGCGCTGAAAGCGCTTTGGCCAAAAGTCAAAGTCAGCCCCTGTCCAGTGTCGGACGCCTCGGATGTTGCCAAGATCATTGCGGAACTGTGTCCTCTTGTTGACGATATGATTCGGACCTATATGGCCAATGAGGTCATCGCAGATTTTACAGGTGGTACAGCAGCGGTAAGCGCTGCGATCAACCTCGTTTGTCTGGACGACGAAATCGGTCTCCAGTATACGCGTCAGGGCCCGAAGCTGCACTCGGGCGAGGGAGAATTCGTGGCGCGCCCTGTCTCAGAGCTTGTGGCGGAGAAGGTGTTGGCCGAAATCAGGACGTCTCGTCAAGATGTTCCGCGGGATATACGAGTCTAGGCCGCTCAGCCCACGACCGAGAACGGCGTCATCTCGCGCACGATCTCGTTGTGGTCGTCGAGCAGCACCATCTTCGGCACGATCGGCTCGTCCGACAGCGCGAACGCCGCGATGATCAAGCGGTCGCCGGGCTTGAAGAAGTGCGCCGCCCCGCCATTCAGACCGACCACTCCCACCGGGCCCGCGAAGGCATACGTCTCGATGCGCGACGTGTGGTCCACGGCCCACACGTGCACGAGTTCGCCATCCACCAGGTCCACGGCCTTCATCAGCCGGTGGTCGATTTCGATGCTGCCCACATAGTCGGGGTTTGCGTAGGTCACGCGGGCGTGGTGCAGTTTCGATTTGAGCAGCTGGCGCAGGCGCATCACTCGTTCTCGGTGGCCTCGCGCCGCCCGGGGATGGCGCGGCGACGGTTCCAGGCGGCCAAAAAACCGCCGAAAGTCAAGATACCCGTGCCCACCCAAACCAGGATGGTCATGGGCTTGTAGAAGACCTCGATGGGGAACCAGGGCTTGTTGTACTTGAGCTGCAGATACGCGTTGCCTGTCGAAGCCTCGATACGTTCGAGGATCAGCAGGTAGTCCTCGCTGAGCATGAGCGGTCGGCGGACGATCTCT
>JACFNW010000279.1 GCA_019454665.1 Fimbriimonadaceae bacterium
GCCCGGTCTGGCGGCAAGACTGGCTTGGGCTTGGGCGTGGGGGGGGGGGGCCGCGAAGACGGTGGCACCCCCGCCGCCGGACGATTTGGTGGCGTTCGACTTCGACACGCGCGGCTTGTCTCGTGGGCGGGTTCAGGCGAGAGGTTGGTGGCCGCGCGGCTCAGTCTGACGCCGCCTAGAGACACTCGCTTAGCCGCGGCTCAGTCTGACGAAGCCGGAGCCCTGAAGGAACGGCTCGATTCAGCCGACCTGGTAATTATGCGGGCCAAACAACACGCGCCTTCCCATGCCCAGGCGCTCGACGACCACGGCAAGACCGAGGCGTACTATCAGATGTTCAATCGAACCCTCGCCGCCATGGTCGAGGAGAGCGCCACGACCATCCTCGACGTGGGATGCGCCACGGGCGTGCTCGGGGAGCACCTCAAGAACCAGAAGCCGCGCGAAGTGTGGGGCATCGAAATCGTGCCTCACGCCGCCGAACAGGCCAAGGCCCGACTCGACCGCGTGATCGAGGGCAACATCGAGCAGATTCTGCCGCTCCCCGGCGTGGGCGAGCACTTCGACGCGATCATCTTTGGCGACGTTCTGGAGCATTTGCAGAACCCGCTTACCGTGTTGCAGAACATTCGCGGGCACCTGAAGCCGGGAGGCGACCTGTTGGTCTGCGTGCCGAACATCGCGCACTGGTCGGTGCTGGGCGAGCTGCTTCAGGGGCGGTTCCCCTATGCCGAGGCCGGCATTCTCGACGCCACGCACATGCGCTTCTTCACGCCGAGCAGCTTCCGCGATTTGTTGGCCGAGGCGGGCTACGAATCTGTTCAGGAGTTCAGCCACATCATGCCCAACGACGCCGTGTCGGCGATTCTGGGCGAAGCGGCGGGACGGCTGGGGATCGACCCCAAGGTGCCGCTCTCGGTGACGCCCGTGTATCAGCAACTGTATCGCGCGCGCCGCAAGCAGGCGTCTTCTTCGCGCCCGCAGTTGGCCGTGGTGTTGGGCAACGCGAGCGATGGCGCGCACAAGCCCGCGCTGATGTCCACCATCGCTGTGGTCACTCACAACAGCATGGACACGTTGCCCGAGTGCCTGGAGCACCTGCGGACGTTCATGGGGCCGAACGATCGGCTGGTGGCCGTGGACCGAGGCTCGACCGACGGCACGTCGCAGTACCTGGCGAAGATCGCCGAGAACGAGATGCGGCTCAAGGTCATCCATCTGGACGGCGCGACCGGCTATGCCGCCGCGTTGAACCGTGCGGCCGAGAACGCGACCGGCGACACCCTCTTGATCGTGGACCCGCGAGCCGTGCTCTTCGACGGCTGGATCGAGCAACTCACGGCCCACTTCACCGCCGAGAAGGTCGGCATGGTGGCGCCGCACTTCGACGCGGCCCGGGGTTGGCAGAACTTCGAGAAGTACGTTCCGTCGCACACCGAGGGCGACTTCACCAACCCGTCTTACGCCGCCCACGTGCGCTTGGCCAACCGAGGCAAGGTGCGCGAGGTCCCAGCGGTCGAGCCTTTGGCCGTTGCGATTCCTCGCCGCGTGTTCGACAAGGTGGGACGCTTCGACGACCGGATCGAGCATCCATTGGCGGCGATGCTCGACTATGCTTGGCGCATCCGCCGCGAGGGCATGGTGCTTTTCTGCGCCGCGGATGTGTATGGTCACCTGATGGGTGGCGGCGACCACGAGGAGGCGGGCTTCACCGAGGGGTGCGACGTGCTCGCGGACAGCCTGACGCAGTTTTACGGGCACGGCAACGTCCCGCCCGCCGAGGCGTTGTTCGGTTCGCTTCCGTTCGAGCCTCGGTTCGACCCTTGGAAGCTGGACCACGAGAACCCGTTCGCCCCGATCGCCTCCGGCGACGGCAAGGCGCTGTATCTGGACCTGATGAAGCGCGCGCTCACCAACTGGGTGTACGCCGACCATGAGCCCCACCGCTGGAACCCCGCGAAGCGCACGGTCGGCATGGATTGGCCGCCTTCGCCGTGGTCGCACACGATGGTCGGCGTCAAGCGGCTCGACAACCTTCAGTTGTGCTTGGAGGCCGCCCTTCGCGACGGCGTTCCCGGCGACTTCTTGGAAGCGGGCGCGTGGCGCGGCGGCGCTTCGATCTTCGCCCGGGCTTTGTTGAAGGCCCACGGCGTCGAGGACCGAACGGTTTGGGTGGCCGACTCGTTCGAGGGCTTGCCCAAGCCGAACGAAGAGCTGTATCCGCAGGATGCGGGCGACCGGCACCACACGTTCGACTTCTTGGCCGTGAGTCTGGACGAGGTCAAGCGCAACTTCGACACGTACGGCTTGCTCGACGAGGGGGTTCGGTTCCTGAAGGGTTGGTTCAAGGACACCCTGCCGAGCGCCGAGGCCGAGGCGTACGCGGTGCTTCGTTTGGATGGCGATATGTACGAGTCCACGATGGACGCGTTGAACGCGCTGTATCCCAAGCTGAGCCCCGGCGGGTTTCTGATCGTGGACGACTACGGCGCGGTGCCCGCATGCCGTCAGGCCGTCGAGGACTACCGTGCAGAACACGGCATCGACGAGCCGATCATTGAGATTGACTGGACGGGCGCCTATTGGCGCAAGGCCCGCTGACCCGCTTCAAGGAATATGAGCAACAGACGCAAACTCGAGCGACCCAAGACCGCCATCGTCGGCCCGCCGCGCACCCATGCGGCGATGCTCGAGCGCATGGTGCCCAATGCCACGGACCTGCTCACCGAGACGCTCCACTGGCAGCGGTACACGTTCTTCCGCAGCTGGTACGAGGGCCGCACGGTGGTGGACTACGGCTCGGGCGAGGGCTACGGGACCAACTACGCTTCGATCTTCGCCAAGCAGGCGGTGGGCGTCGAGCGGGACCCTTCGGTCTGCCGCCACGCGGCGCGCAAGTATCCGTCGGCGACGTTCGAGCAGGCGGACGGTTCGAGGCGTGCGCCGGGGGACGTGGATGTGGTCTTGGGCTTCGACTTCTTGGAGTGCCTCGACGATCCGAGTGACTGGCTGGATTCCGTCGCGGCATTGGGGGCATCTGTGGCCTTGTCCACTCCGAACCGGCTGGTCGTGTCGCCGGGGCGCGGCGCATTGGATCGCCCGCGCAACCGCTTCCGCAAGCGCGAGTACTCGCCCGAGGAGTTCGAGCAGCTGGTGCGCGCAAAGTTCCCCGGACGGGAGATCGCGTTCTTCTCGCAGGAGGCTCGCTGGCACGGGCCGTTGCAGCCAGGACTGTCGGCGACGGCGATCAGCTTAGTCGCCGCCGTGGGTCCGCTGCCTGCGCCGTCGTGGCCCAAGGTCGGTTTGGCGATGCCCACCGTGAACAACGTGGAGGGCGCGGGCGACGCCATTCTGGCGATCATGCGCACCTACGCGGGTCCCATCGAAATCGCTTGGGTGCTGAACGGGACCTCGTCTGAGGGGCGGCGCAAGGCCGAGGCCATCGCCGACCGGATGAACGGGGCGGTTCATCTGGTTCACCTGAGCGAGAACCAGGGTTTTGCCGCAGGGTGCAACGCGGGGCTCGCGGCTCTCGAGCGTCTCGGGGGGTTCGATTGGTTTGGGGTCACCAACGACGACGTTGCGCCTGCGGTGGATTGCTTGGCCGAGATGGTCGCTGCGATGGAGCACCTGGACGAGCAAGGGCTGCGGCCCGGCGTCATCGGTCCGGTTTCGAACAACGTGCACGGTCACCAGCAGGTGAGCATCGGCGAGATCGCGGATTACCGCGACATGCTGGTCAAGGCCGAGCCGTTGCTGCGGGCCAAGGCGCTGTCGGTGACTCGGGTGCAGCAACTGCGGGGGCTGTTCATGCTCATCCATCCGAAGTGCTTGGCCGCCGTCGGCGGGTTCGATCCGCTGTTCGGGCTGGGCAATTTCGAGGACGAC
>JACFNW010000280.1 GCA_019454665.1 Fimbriimonadaceae bacterium
AGACCGCCGGGTGGCTGTAGAACCAGAACAGGTGCTGGAACAGGACCGGGTCGCCGCCGAGTTCGGGGCTGAAGATGCCGATGCGGAACACGCGCTCGACGCCGACCAACAGCAGCGTGATGGCGATGACGGGCGTTCCCAGAATGATGATGACGCTGGTGGCGTAGTGTGCCCAAACAAACAGCGGCAAGCGGAACCAGGTGAGTCCCGGCGCGCGCATTTTGTGGATGGTGGCGATGAAGTTGATGCCGGTGAAGATCGAGCTGAAGCCGGCGAGAAACGCCGCCGCGATCGTCAAGCCGACCTGGCTGTTCGAGTACAGCGAGCTGTACGGCGTGTAGAACGTCCAGCCCGTGTCCACGCCGCCCAGCAGGATGACGATGACGCCGAGCGTGCCCGCGGCCATGTACACGTACCAACTGAGCAGGTTCAAGCGTGGGAACGCAAGGTCTCGCGCCCCGACCATGAGAGGGATCAGGAAGTTCCCCAGCACGGCCGGAATGGCCGGAATGAGGAAGAAGAAGATCATCACGATGCCGTGCAGCGTGAAGACCTTGTTGTAGCTGTCGTTCTCCAGGAAGACGCCCTTGGGGAGCAGCAGCTCGGTTCGGATCATGCCTGCCGCGATGCCGCCGACGAGGAAGAAGATCGACACCGAGATCAGATACAGGATCGCGATGCGGTTTGGGTCGCCGGTGAGCAACCACGAGGCGACGGTGTGACCGTTTTCGAGGTAACTCTTGGGCTTGGGCGCCGGGGCCTGGGTGGCGGGAACTGCGCTCATGTTAGTTCGGGACCTCCGTCGGAGGGACGCCGGTGGCCAGCGGCGGGATGGCCGGTGCGGGCGCGGTCGGGCTGCTGCGCAGCGACTTGATGTACTCGATCACGTTCAACACATCTTCTTCCGAAAGGCCGCCTTCCAGGTCGTCGGTGCTCTTCGGCTTGTAGCTGGGCATGGTGTTCTCGTAACCCTTCAGGATGTGGGCGTACGGGTCGTACATGGCCTGGCGCAGGTACTCGTCGTCGGCGAGCCGCACCGAGTTGTCCTTCATCACGCGGCGCTGGTTGTAGATGCCGACCAGCGAGGGACCCTCGTGGATGTCCTGATCGCCGTGGCACTTGAAGCACGCCTTGTCCTTGAAGATCTTTTCGCCCTTCTGGACCATGGTCATCGGCTTGACCGGGACGTTGTCGCCGCCGTTGGCGAGCCACTCCTGGTACTCCGAAGGCTCCATGACCACCACGTAGCCGCCCATTTCCGAGTGCTGCGTGCCGCAGTATTCGGTGCAGAAGAGATTGTACACGCCGGGCTTGGTCGGCGTGAACCACATCTGGGTGTAGCGGCCCGGGATGACGTCCTGCTTCATGCGGAACGCCGGGATGAAGAAGCTGTGGATGACGTCCTGAGAGATCATGGTCAGCCGGACGGGCGTCCCGCTGGGCAGGTGGAGCATGTTGTTCTCGCGCACCCCGTTCGAGTGCTGGGCGTGCCACATCCACTGCTTGCCGATGACGTAGATGTCCAGGGCGTTCTTCGGGGGCTGGCGCGTTTCGACGAACAGGTACGACGCCCAGCCGAAGATGCCCAAACCCATGATGAGCGGGATGATGGACCACGTCAACTCGAGCATGAGATGGTGGTCGTGGGCGTTCGAGCGGTCCACCTTCTTGCCCTCGCGGAACCGCAGGGCAAAGAAGATGACGAGCAGACCGACGACGATCGTAAAGAAGATCGTCAGCGTGGTGGTGGCCCAGAAGAGCCAGTCATACTGCTCGGCGAACGTCGAGGCCTGATCCGGAGCGAATTTCAGTCTCCACATAGAAACGTAGTCCTAAGCCTCCCCCTTGTCGTGTCGGTGGCCGGGGGTGGGCCGGTGGCGGTTGCCCCGCCACGACATCACACCGATGGATAGCCCGAGGATGAGCACCGTCAACAATCCGCCCACGATGAGCGCGTTTTTGACGATCAGGCGGTACTGGCCCGTCTCCGGGTCGTACTGCCAGCAGACGAACAGGCTGGGCTGTTCGACCTTCTGCCCGATCTTGTTGGCCGAGGCCGTGATCAGGGCGTCCCGCACCATCTTGGACGGGTAGCTGACACCGAAAATGTAGCGCGAGATGCGGCCGTCCGGCGTCGCGATCACGATGCCCGACGGGTGGTCAATCAGGTCCTTTTCGCGGTCGAAATGGAACTTGAATCCGGCGGTATCGGTCACGCGCAGGATGTTCTTTTCGTCGCCGACCAACATGTGGATGCCTTCTTGGCCCCCCGGTCGGCGATAGATCTCGACGAAATCGCGCTTCTTCGCGCGCCCGAGTTCGTGGGTTTCCTTGGGGTGGATGCTGATGTTGATCAGGTCGTAGTCGAGCCCGGCGTGAAAGGCGTTCATGCCATTCATCGCCTCAAGGACTCCGGTGAACTCCATGGCGCAAACGCCTTGGCACCGATAGAACGCGAAGAGCAGGACGACGGGGCGCTCGCCGAACAGGTCGCCCAGCTTGATCTTCTTCCCTTCCTCGTTGGTGAACTCGGCGTCGAGCGGCAGTTGCTCGTCGAGGCGCTGATCGAACCGGATTTCGGACCTGACGTCGTAAGCGCGTTGGGCCGGCGCGAGGGCCGTTCCCAACAAAGCGATCGTTGCCAGTACCCAGAACTTCATCACGTCGTGCTCGGCGCTCCTTCGGGTTCGGTCGTGGTGGTGGACGCATCCGCCGGTGGCTCGGTGGTTTCGGGCGCGGTCTCGGCGGCGGGTGCCTTCGCGAACGAGGGCAGTTTGCCCGAGCCTGCCACTTCCTCGATCGCCTTGGCGACGGGGACGTGCGCGCGGCCCGCAGCCTCGTCCACCCAGCCGTAGGTCTCGGTCTTCTCGCGCGCCTCGCGGCCCAGTTTGAACGTGTCCACGCGATTGGTCACGTTGTTCTGCAGCAAGGGTGCGCTGGCGGGAGGCAGATCGAGCTCGCGGCCGTCTTTGAATCCGGGTGCGCCCGTCACCTCGGTGTGCGCCCACGAAAGTCCGTTGAGGATCGGCACACAGACCAAGATCGTGACCGCTGTGATCAGGAAGAACCACGTGATGGCCCTCCAAATCGGCACGGCCTTTAGGTCGCGCTTCTCATAGCGCGAGCCTTCCGGGATCGGTTCGGGTTCGTGGTTATGATGCATGTTGCGCTCCCTCCGGCAGAGCTTCCTGGACGCGTGGGTCGTGCAGCGGAACGAGTTCGGCGCGCTTCATCTGCAGGGCGAACACGATCAGCCAAAGACCTCCGATGGCCAGCAGCGACCCGAGGTCGCCAAGCTGGACGCCCAGTCCCGTACGGGCGGCCTCGCCCGAGTAGAAGCTCGGGATGACCACCCAGAACACGTCAATGACGCGGACGAAGAAGATCAGCGCCGCCGCTCCCAGCAACGTGTTCGACGCCGCCTTGATGCGCGGCGCGAGCAGGAGCAGGAAGGGAATAAAGAACGAGCCCAGAACCGTGGCGACGCCCAGGATGTTGTAGCCGCCCTCGGTGCGGTACACGTAGTACGGCGTCTCTTCCGGCAGGTTCGCGCTGAAGATGATGAGGTACTGGCTGAGCGTGAGGTAGCCCCAAAGCATCGTGAACGCGAACATCATGTTGCCGATGTCCTTGGTCGTCTGCTTGTTGACGAACGCGTTGTAGGGCGACTTCTTGGCGTTCAGCATGAACACCATTCCGCCGAACGCGAGGCCCATCAGGCCCTGGTAGACCATGAACAGCGCGCCCCAGATCGTCGAGAACCAGTGGACCTGGACCGACATCACCCAATCCGTCCAGCACACCGTGACCATGCACAGGAACAGGAACAGCATCGGCGCGGAGATGTTCGTCCGCCGACTG
>JACFNW010000281.1 GCA_019454665.1 Fimbriimonadaceae bacterium
TCCAAGAGCATCTGCAACGAGATGAAACCCATGCACGAGTACACGGTCTTCGCCTCGGTGTCGTATTCGAACGGCAGACTCAGGATGGCTTCGCGCGCCTCGTCGGGCGTCTTGGTCCGTCGGTGGAACGTGGAATACGCGGGCAGACCGCTGCAGTGCAAGAGCAAATCGCGCACCTTGGCCTTCGACTTCGCCTCGCCCCCCTTGGCGAACTCGGGGAGCAGTTCGACCACAGGCCTTTCCAGATCGAGCATTCCGTCGTCGTGGGCCAGCATCGCGGCGGACGTCGTGCCCACCACCTTGGTGACCGAAGCCAGATCGAACAGGCTGTCGGGTTGGACGTTGGGCGCGTTCTCCTCGTAGGTGAACTTGCCGACGCAACCGACGGAAACCTCGTCGGCGGTGCCGATGGCGAAACTGGCCGCAGGAAACACGCGGTCGCGAATGCCTTGTCGGCACAGTTCGTGGAGCGGTTGGGCTTGGATCACGGGTCTGTACAGAGACACTTCCCGTTCGGAGCCCGCGATTCCTTCCTCCTTGCCATTTCGTTCTTCACCCAGCCCACACTTCGCGGGCCTGTGAACGCCATAATCGTGCGCATGGGCTCGTTGCTGATGGATGCCGGCGATATGAAGCGGACGCTCGGTCGCATGGCCCACGAGATATTGGAGGCCAACCAAGGCGCCGAGGACTTGGTGGTGGTCGGGGTCATGCGCCGCGGATGGCCCATCGCCAAACGCCTCGCCTTCTTGATGACCCAGATCGAAGGCACTACGGTGCCCTGCGGCAAGTTGGACATCTCCCGATTCCGCGACGACCACCCGGCGACCCTGACCGACGAGACCGAGATTCCGTTTCGCATCGGCGAGCGGCGTGTCGTCCTGGTGGACGAAGTGATCTACACCGGCCGGACCGTCCGCGCCGCGCTCGACGCGTTGATGCACCATGGGCGACCCCAGAGCGTGCACCTCGCCGTCTTGATTGATCGGGGTCACCGCGAACTGCCCATCCAGCCCGACTACTGTGGCCGAGTGCTGGAGACGCATCGCGGCGACCACGTGGTGGTACGCGTTCAGGAGCTCGACGGCGAAGACCGCGTCGAACTCACGCCCGAATCCGAGAGGCTCGCCAGCGCATGAGCCGCAACCTCCTCGGCATTCGCCACATCTCGGCCGAGGACTTGCGCGAACTGCTCGCGCTGGGCGCGGAATTCAAGCGGCGTGTGCTTATGCGCGAGCCCTTGCCCCGGGTCCGCGAGGAAACGGTCGGCCTGTTGTTCTTCGAGGACTCCACCCGAACCCGCGTGTCGTTCGAGCAGGCGGCCAAGTACCTCGGAATGAACACCGTGAGCTTCACAGGGCGCGGCAGCTCGATGAGCAAGGGCGAGTCGCTCAAGGACACCATCCTCACCCTGCGGCACGAGCGGCTGACCACGGTCGTGATGCGGCACCGCATGCCGGGTTCGGCGCAATTGGCCGCGCGCTACTTCCCCGGCCCCGTGCTCAACGCCGGCGACGGGGAGCACGAACATCCCGCTCAAGCGCTCGGCGACGCGTTGACGATCATGGAACGCAAGGGCCATCTCGAAGGGCTCATCGTGGCCATCGTGGGCGATGTGGAGCACTCCCGCGTGGCGCGTTCCAACGCATGGCTGCTGTCCAAACTCGGTGCAGAAGTGCGGTTCGTGGGGCCGAAGACGATGCTCCCCAGCCACACGGCCATGCTGCCCGGCTCGGTGCACTACACCCTGGAGACCGGCATCCACAACGCCGACGTCGTCATGTGCCTGCGGCTGCAGAAGGAGCGGATGCTGGACGGGTTGCTTAGTTCCGTGGGCGAGTACGCTCGGATGTATCAGGTGACGCGCCAGTCGCTTGAGTACGCCTCGCCCGATTGCCTGGTGATGCACCCCGGCCCCCTGAACCGGGGCATCGAACTCGACGACGACGCCGCCGACGGCGACTGCTCGGTGATCAACGATCAAGTCGAGAACGGCATCTTCGTGAGGATGGCCGCCTACTGGTGGGCGCTCGATCGAACCATGGACGATCTCAAGAAGGTGGCCGCGTGAGAACCCTCCTCAAGAACGGCCGCATCCTGGACCCCAGCCAAAACATCGACATGGTCGGCGACCTGCTGATCGAAGACCACCAAATCGAAGCCTACGGCCCGAACTTGGACGTCGCCGACGTGCAGGAGACCTACGACTGCACGGACATGTGGATCGTGCCGGGCCTCATCGACCTGCACACCCACCTGCGCCAACCCGGGTTCGACCACCGGGAAACGATTTCGACGGGCACGCAAGCCGCGGCCGCCGGAGGCTACACCGCTGTGTGCTGCATGCCGACGACGCAGCCGACGCTGGATTCGCCGTCGCTGGTGGACTACATCCTCGATGCCGCAGCCTCGCCGAGTTCGGGCGGCGCGTTCGTCCAGCCTATCGGCGCCTTGACCGTGGGCATGAAGGGCGAGCAACT
This sequence comes from Fimbriimonadaceae bacterium, assembly GCA_019454665.1. GTDB lineage: Bacteria > Armatimonadota > Fimbriimonadia > Fimbriimonadales > Fimbriimonadaceae > UBA2387. Next base: position 2,481 of record JACFNW010000281.1, read on the forward strand.
GAGCGACCTCTCGGCGCTCAGACGCGCGGGCATCGTGGCCGCCAGCGACGTCGGTGCGCCCACGCAGAACAGCCGCGTGATGAAGCGCGCGATGGAGTACTGCACGCAGCTCGATCTGCCCATCATCGCGCACTGCGAAGACCTTGAGCTCAGCCAAGGCGGCAGCATCAACGAGGGTCCCGTAAGCGCCATGCTCGGGTTGCGCGGCATCCCCCGCAGCGCCGAGGAGATCATGGTGATGCGAAACTGCCTGCTCTCGCTGCACACGGGGTGCAAGCTGCACGTCACAGGCGTCAGCACGTGGGGCGCGGTGGAGATGGTCCGCCAAGCCAAGTACCTCGGCGCACCCGTGAGCTGCGATATCTTCCCCCACCACTTTTGCCTGACCGAAGAGGACGTGGGCGAGTTCGACACGCGGTTCAAGGTCAGCCCGCCGCTCCGAACGCAGGTGGACCTCGACATCATCGTCCAGGCGCTCAACGACGGCACGATCGACTGCATCGCCAGCAACCACTCGCCCTACGCCAGCCACGAAGTGGAAGTGCCATTCGGCGAGGCGCCGTTCGGCATCTCGGGGCTGGAGTCCGCCTTGGGGGTCACGCTGACCCACCTCACGCACAAGGGCATTCTCTCGCCGCTGGAGACCGTCCGCAAGCTCAGCACCGCCCCTGCGATGGTGTTGCGGCTCGAAGGCGGCACGATGCGCCACGGAGAGACGCCCGTCGCCCAGATCACCGTGGTGGACCCCAACCACCGGTGGCGGTTCGACGTGGGCCGGACGTTCACCAAAGGCAAGAACTCGGCGTTTCACGGCATGGAACTCCAGGGCAAAGCCGTGGTCACGTTCTGCGGCGCCGAGATCTACCGCGACGCCGCGTTCCCCGAATCCCGCGTCACCACGTCGAGGAAGCGCTCGTGAAACACGCGTGGCTCTGGCTGACCGTGGTTTGGCTGTTGGGCGGGTGTGCCACGAAGCCACCGCCCGACCCCAACGATCCCGAGGAAGTCGGCATGGTCCAACCCGAGGTGCTCGAGCGCAGCCTGCGCTGGGCTTGGGAGGCCGCCGAGACGCGCGTGGTGCGCGGCGAGATCACCGAGCAACAAGCCCAAGAGTTCACGCGCGCCCGCGCCGACGAACTCGTCGAGCACATCGACATCGCGAAGATTCCGGACGCTCAGGCGTTCGCCTACGGCCAGGTGTTCCGCACCGCCCAGCGCTGGGAGGATGCCAAGTCGCTCTTTGAGACCGCGCTGGAAACGGCCAAGACCGAAGATATGCGCGTGAACGCCGGGCTTCGCCTCGCCCAGGCTTTGGCCAACCTCGATCAAGTCGACGAGGCCATTGCCACGGCGCGTTCGGTGTTC
>JACFNW010000282.1 GCA_019454665.1 Fimbriimonadaceae bacterium
GGGGTGCTTCAGGGCCCGAGAAGACAAGTAGTCGGTGGGCAGATCGCCGCAAATCACCCAGTAGCCGACCCAACCGGGATTGGAGACGCTCTCGATAGCCCAGATCGAGACGTAGGGGGCCACGTGCCATGCGGGCCACTCGCCGATTTCGCCGTGCGTCACGCCCTGGTCTCGCAGGTAGTCGGCGACGTCGCGGCGCCGCTCCTCGCACCAGCGTTCTTCAACTTCGGGGTCGTCGTAATCCACCTTGATTCTCTGAAGCGTCGAGTCGCCTTCGAATCCGCGGCTCGCCTCCGCCCTCGCCCGACCGTGTCTTGAACCCTGAACCCTGAACCACGAAATGCCCCGGGTTCGGGTCCATCAATCCGGGCGCTTCGCCCAAGGGTCCTCGGCTTTACTGGTTTGGTCGTCGAGCCGCAAGAGGGCGTCGGCCAAGCGGAGCCCCAGATTGCGGGCCAGATTCGCGATCACGATGATGCCCAGGTCTTTTTCGTCCCAGATCAGGCGGCGCAGGGGCTTCACCGGAACGCGGGCCACGCGCGTGAAGCCGTCGGAATAGGCCGCACGGCATCGGGGCTCGTTGTCCACCAGCGCGAGTTCGCCCAACACGCCCGGAGGGCGGACGACTTCGCTGGGTTCGCCGTCGCTCCGATACACCGTGATATGTCCTTCCAGCACCACAAAGAGGTCGCTGTTCTTTTCGTTGAGCGTGAAAATCGGGTCCCCGGACGCAAGGATCTCTTCCGTCGCGAGGTCGGCGACTTTGGCGACCTGGTGATCGTTCAGACCGAACACCAGATAGTTCCTTCGGAAAGGATCCAAGCTGGCGAGTTTGTGCTCCACGATGCCTGAACTGTATCTTAACACAAGCAGCAGCCCGGTCGCCAGACGGGAACTACTCGAGATTCAGGCCCGCTTCCCGCGTGGCCGCCAGTACCCGCTGGCGCAGCGTTTCGGAAAAGGCCAAGGCGTCTTGCCGCGCATCGCCACGTCCCGCGGTCTCCGCAAACGTGAAGGGCTGTCCAAAGCACACGACCGTGCGCCCCAACACGCGGTTCGTGCCGCAAAGCCCCACGGGCAACACGTTCGCCCCTGTGCGCTTGGCCAGCATGGCGACGCCTCGGTTGATGGGCAGCATCGCCTTGCCGTTGTTGCGCGTGCCCTCCGGGAACACCAGCACGGCGTGGCCCTGCTCGAGTTCCGCGATCGCCATGCGGATGGCTTCGGTATCGCTGGAGCCTCGGCGAACGGGGAAGGAGCCCAAGCTGCGGATCAGCGCGCCGAACGGCTTGAATCGGAACAACTCCTCCTTGGCCATGAATCGCAGGCCGCGGGGCAACGCGGTGCCCACGGCGGGAGGATCGAGCAGACTGAGGTGGACCGGAGCGACGATGAGCGGCCCCTCCAGCGGCACGCGTTCGGCGCCAAGGACCTTGAACCCGCCCAACGGCGTAAAGAAGCACCACCGCGCGACGAACCGGACGAAGCGGTACCAAAGAGACCAAGACTTGCCCACGGAACGCCTACCGAGGGAGCGCGGGGAACATTTCGCGGTTGATGCCGCGCACGTCCACCTTCCACTCGCCGTTCTGCTTCTGCAACGGGATTTCGAACTTCTCTTCGAACGAACCCGAATTCAACGCGTTGCGGTACACCATCACCACCACGCCGGTGTTCTCCTCGGTCGCGTCCTTTTCGGCGACCAGCTTCCACGCGAAGCGGTAGTGCTTGGCGGCCTCCATCGTCTTGTCCCAAGAGGCGCGGATTTCCTCGCGCGATTTGTCCGGCCAATAGGTGAGGTCGGTCAATCTCTCGCGGTCGTCCTTGGCCAAGGCGACGAGGAAGTCGTTGGCGGCCTTGGCGGCCGACTTGTTGGGGAGCAACAAGACGATGAGACCGCCCACCATCGCCAACACGGCGAACACGATGATCCAGTGGGTCTTGCCTGCGCGCTTCGTCGAACTCATGCTTTTCACCTAAACTTCGGCGGCCGGGGGTTGGGTTCCAGGGTCACTCGTCTTCGTCCACGGGAACGCTCGGACGTTTGGAAGACGCCGAGTCGCGCCGTTTCACTTGCCCATAGACGTTGCCCTGGGCGTCGCGAAACACGCGATCTTGGGCCGGAGCGGTCTCGACGGCCGTCGCCACCTGCCGCTGCTGCACCAGTTCGGCCCGTGCGTGGCCAACCAGCGTGTCGGCGTCGCCTCGGCGCTTCTGCACGGCCCGGTCCCACAGATAGAGCACCGGAGACGCGTTGAAGATCGAGGAGTACGTTCCCACGAGAATGCCGATCAGCATCACCGCGTTGAAGAACGACAGGTCTATCGTGGTCGCACCCACGGTCAACAACAGGACCAGGGCGATGATGACGGTGAACGACGTGTTGATCGAGCGCGCCACCGACTGCGTGATCGAGATGTTGATGATGGACTCGAGGTCGCGGTTGGCCTTGTTGCCGCGAAGGTTCTCGCGGATTCGGTCGAAGATGACGATCGTGTCGTGCGTGGAGAAGCCCGCCACCGTGAGCATCGACGTGATGAACAAGGCGCTGATCTGCCAGTTGAACAGGTAGCCCATGATGCCGGCGAAGCCGACGACCACGACGACGTCGTGCACCAACGCGGCGACGGACGACATGCCGAACCGGAAGCCGACGCGGAAGCCGCCCATGCCCAAGCCGAACCGAACGGCCAGATAGACCACGATGAGCAAGGTGCTGAAGACGACGCCGTTGATCGCGTTGCGCACCGTCTCGTCGCGAACCGTGGGGCCGATCTTGCTCAGCCCGGCGCTGCCCAGCGACGTCACGCCGGAGGCTTGAAGGATCTTGGCATCGGCTTCGGCATCGTCGAGGCGCACGTTGTCGCTTTCGGGAAGCGTGATCGCCACGACCTTCTCGCCCGCCACGGGCGCACCGCTGATGGTGACCACGCCGCCCGGCATCCCGGCCGCTTCGAGCTTGTCGCCGATCTCGTGCGCCGACACAGGGTCCGTGTCCTTGATGCGGTATTCGGCGCGGATGCCGCCCGTGAACTCGACGTTGGGCTTGATGCCGCCCATCGCCACAAAGATCAGGCCGATGGCCATCACCGCGCCCGAAACGATGAAGTACAGCTTGGACTTCTGGAGCACCTTGAGGGGCTTGTCCTCAGCGTGGGCTTCCAAGCTCTCGCCGAACCAGTTGCGGTTGAGTGCGTAGTACTTCGGATTCCGGCCGACCGGCGTTGCGCTGAACACGAACAGCAGCGAACGCGTGACCGTCACGGCCGTGAACAGCGAGATGGCGACACCGATGATGAGCGTCGTGGCGAAGCCCTTGACGGGCCCATCGCCGAAGTTGTAGAGCACGAGCGACGTGAGAATCGTACAGGCGTTCGAGTCCACGATGGCCGAGAGCGCCCTCTTGAAGCCGAGGTCGATGCCCTTGTTCAACGCGCGCCCGCGCCGCATTTCTTCCTTGAGTCGCTCGAAGACCAAGACGTTGGCGTCCACGGCCATGCCGACCGACAGGATGAAGCCCGCGATCGAAGCCAGACTGAACGTCGCGCCCAACAGTTTGAGCGCCGTCAACGTGAACAGTCCGTAGAGGACCAGGGCGATCAAGGCGACAAAGCCGGGGAAGGCATAGTACAAGATCAAGAAGGCCGCGATGGCCGCGAACGCGATCTGACCCGCGAACAGGATCTTGTCGAGCGCGCCACGACCGATGGTGGGATCGACGGTGGAACTGCTCAGCTCTTCCAGACCGATCGGCAGCGCTCCCGCGTTGAGCAGTTCGACGAGGTTGCTGACGTAGGTGGCCTCGAATTGCCCGTCAATGAACGCCTGGTCGCTGAGGATCGCG
>JACFNW010000283.1 GCA_019454665.1 Fimbriimonadaceae bacterium
GTTCCCGGAGGAGTTCTACCGACGCGCCTCCGCCCTGATCACCCACCAGCACTACCCGCCGACCCAGTGGGCCAAGCAGAACCTGCTGCGCGAGCACCACGACCCCGAGACCATTTTCGTGACGGGGAACACGGGCATTGACGCCGTGTTGAGGATCGCCGAGGCGCAGAAGCAGGACTGGCTGACGGGCCACGAGGGTCGCGTTTTCGTGCTCACCACCCACCGGCGCGAGAACTGGGGTGAACCGCAGCGCCGGATCGCCGAGGCCTGCTTGGCGTTGGTCGAGCGGTATCCCGATTCGGTGCTGGTCGCCGCAATGCACCGCAACCCGATCGTGCGGGAGACCTTGACTTCGGTGTTGGGCGGCCACCCGCGTATCCAGCTCATCGAGCCGCCGGAGTACGCGCGCTTCGTCAAGCTGATGCAACGCGCCACGCTGATCCTGACCGACTCGGGCGGCGTGCAGGAAGAGGCCCCGGCGTTCGGCATCCCGGTCCTCGTGTTGCGCGAGACGACCGAGCGCCCCGAGGGCGTCGAATCGGGGAACGCCAAATTGGTCGGCACCGACAAGGACCTCATCTATTCGGAGGCGGTTCGCCTGCTCGACGAGCCTGCCGCGTACGCTTCGATGTCGGCGGCGGCTTCGCCCTACGGCGATGGACTGGCCGCTCCGCGCATCCGTTATCTCGCCCTCAAGAGCCTGGGCGTCGAGAGCCCCGAAGTTCCCATGTGGGAACTCTGAGCCGTTGCGTCCATTAGCCCCAGCAAGGGCCGAACGTGCCCGCCGACAAGCCAAGATAGGGATGGAGGATCTCCGCAGAGGGGAGGCGGAGAGTCCACGCCAACAATGAGAAAACTCGCACTCATCATCGGACTTGTCGGCATGGCGTTTGGCGCGGTGGGCTTCGGCACAATGTCCCCCGTGTTCAACACGACCTACGGCGTGAAGAAGGGCTCCAACCTGGACAACGCCAAGTGCGGCGTCTGCCACGCCACCGCGAAGGGAGGCAAGCTGAACCCCTATGGCGAGGACCTCGCCGCGGCGATGAAGGCCGCCAACACCAAGAAGCTCACCAAGGAGATCCTGGTCGCGGTCGAGGGGAAGGATTCGAACAAGAACGGCAAGAAGAATATCGAGGACATCAAGGCCGACGTCAACCCAGGCCTGAAGTGACGCTCTTGCCCGGCTTCGGATATCCATCGGGAGCCGGGCCCCGACTCTCGCCCGCCGTTCAGGGATTCGAATCATGCGGACCAAGTCGGCCCTTTGGGCCATTCTCGCCAGCCTTCCGTTCGCCGTAGCGCTGATCTTCGCGCAGGACGCCCCGGAAACGTCCGATCCGCCGCCTTCTGGACCGAGTGAAGAGGTTCTGGCGTGCATGAGTTGCCACGACCCCGAGGCCCAGGCCGGCCCAGCCGTCAACTACACGGCGCTCTCCAACTCCCCCCACAAGGACTTCGACTGCACGTCGTGCCACCCGTCCTACACGGCCGATGCGCCTCACACCGAGGAGATGCTGGCCGAGAAGGCCGATTGCGCCAGTTGCCACCCGGACGTCTCCGAGGAGTTCATGGCGAGCGTCCACGCCAAGCCGAGCGTCAAAGCCGGCGACCACCCCACTTGCGCCACTTGCCACGGCGGAGGCGACCCGCACGCCGTCAAGATCGTCGGCCAGTGGTCGCGTCAGGCGAAGGTCGAAGTGTGCAGTTCGTGCCACCGGGATTCGGCACGAATGCAGGACTACGGCAAGAACGTCGAGGCCGTCGCATCCTACGACCACAGCTTCCATGGCAAGGCGCTGCTCAAGTTCGGCAACCTGGACACGGCGATTTGTATGGACTGCCACGGACACCACGGTGTGTTCGCCCACACCGACCCCAGGAGCACGGTTCACCAAGACAACCTGACCAAGACGTGCTCCCAGGCGGGGTGCCACGTGGGAGCGGGCCAGAACTTCGCGGTCTCCGGCGCGAGCCACATGGACATCACGATCAGCCGCGAGCCCCTGCTCGGCGCGATCCTGGTGTTCTTCCGCGTGCTCGTTTTCAGCATGGCGGCCTTCCTGATGATCGGCGTCGGGCTCGACCTGCGGCGGGCGATCATCGGCCCCGAGCCTCCGCGTTGCGGGCGATCCGTTGCGTTCATCTTGGGCCTCGGCTTCCTCGCGATCGTCGCGGCCATCTTCCAAGCCACGCTCAACCTGCCTGGCCCCCTCATCTCCAGCGGCATCGGCGTCGGCCTCTTGCTCCTAGCGGTCACGATCTTCAAGATCGAACAGCGGGGCAAAAAGCCCGAGCCTGAAGTTGGCCGCAAGTTCCTGCGCCTCACCGTCTTCCAGCGCATCCAGCACGCCGTCATGGCCATCAGCTTCGGACTCCTCGTGCTGACCGGCATGCCCGTCCGCCAATCGGAGAGCGACTTCTTGCGCAACCTCTACATGGCCATCGGAGGCATGGAGGTCGGCCGCTGGATCCACCGCGTGGCGGGCGTCGCCATGATCCTGGTGTTCACCGTCCACGTCGCCCACTTGCTCTGGAAGTGGAAGAACGCCGGGTTCAAGTTCTCGTCCTGGACCATGTGGCCGAACAAGAAGGACGTGCTCGACTTCATCCAGTTGACCAAGTACTACCTGGGCAAAACGGAGGAGGAGCCGAAGTACGGGCGGTACAGCTTCCGTTCGAAGCTCGACTATCTGGCCGAGTACTGGGGCATCCCGCTCATGGGCGTAACCGGTCTCATCCTGTGGTTCCCCGTGTTCTTCGGCGGATTCCTGCCCAGTGTTGCGATCCCTGCGGCGTACATCGCCCACTCCTACGAGGCTGTGCTGGCGTTCCTAGCCATCCTGACGTGGCACATGTACAACACCAACCTCAACCCGCACAACTTCCCCATGACGCGCCTGTGGCTGACGGGAACCTTGTCGGAAGAGGAGATGCGCCGCGAGCACCCGCTGGAACTCGACGCGATCTTGGAGAACGAGAAGAAGGCGACCTGACGCTTAGGCGTCGGGCCGTCCACCCAGGAACACGTCCCACACGCGGACGATGCGGTCCATGCCCGCCGAGGCCAGCCGCCGCCCATCGGGGCTGAACGTCACCGAGGCCACCGGCAGGTCGCTCACTTTGAACTTGAGGTGCTCGATGCCCTGCGTCGCGTTCCACAGGCCCACGATGCCATCGCGAGAGGCCGAGGCCAAGAGCCAGCCGTTCGGGTGGAACGCCAAGGACTCGATGGGCCGCTCGTGGCCCCAGATGACCTTGTGCAGCACCTGCGCACGCACATCGAAGACGCGGATCGAAAGGTCCACAGCAGCCACGGCAAGGTACCGGCCATCCGGGCTGAACGCCAGAGCCGTCACGGTCGAGCGGATCTCCTTGAACGTGTGGAGCATCGTGCCGTTGGCCCCGTGGTAGAGCTTGACGGTGGCATCGGCCGAGCCCGAAGCCAGATAGCGGCCATCGGAAGACCACGCGACGGCCGTGACCGATTGCTCGTGCTTCTGCGACGAGAAGACGGTCAGCCCCGAAACGGTCTCGTTGACGCGGATGCGTCGCTTGGCAGAACCTGTGGCCACGGCTCGCCCGTCCGCCGAGATCGCAAGGCACGACACCCACTGCAGGTCGGCATCCCGCCAAACGTTGACCGAATCGCCTTGCACTTCCCAAACGGCGACCATCGAGTCGGTCGCGCCGGCGGCGACCACGCGCCCATCGGGGAACGAGCGCACCGCCGAGACCACCCCGCCTTCCAACCTCTTCCGGCGCTGGATTCCTGGGTGGCTCAAGTCCCACCACACGATTTCGTTGTCGAAGCTGCTGCTGACCAATTGCGACATGTCGT
>JACFNW010000284.1 GCA_019454665.1 Fimbriimonadaceae bacterium
CACGCGCAGCAAGGTGCGCCGCGAGCGCATGGGCCACGTCGAACTGGCCGCGCCGGTCTGCCACATCTGGTACCTCAAGGGCGTCCCTTCGCCCCTCTCGCTGATCCTCGACATTTCGCCGAGGTTCCTTGAGAAGGTCATCTACTTCGCCTCCTTCATCATCATTGACGTGGACAACGAGCGGATCGAACAGCTCATGCCGGGCATCCGCAAAGCCGTCGAAAACGAGAAGGAGCTCATCATGGCGGAAATCCGCGAACTCGAAGAGGAGAGCTTGAGTTCGTTCCGGAAGGAGCTTCAGGAGAACCGCGAGGAGTACGACGAAAGCGTGGTCCGGGAGCGCGCCAAGGCCGTCAACGACCGGATCAAGGCCGAGTACCGCGACGCCGACGACCGACTGAAGGACCTCGACGTGGCCGTCGAGATCCTCAGCAAGCTGGAACGCAATCAGCTCATTGACGAGGACAAGTACCGCGCGGTCTCCAAGATGCTCGACGCCGTGGATCGGCGGATGAAGGCCGGCCTCCGCAACCTGCTCAGCGCCAACATCGGCGCCGAAGCCATCAAGGAACTGTTGCACCGCGTGGACCTTGAAGCACTGGCCCGCGAACTGCGCCACGAAATCGTGCGGACCACGACCCAGCGACGCGTCCGCGCCATCAAGAGGCTCGAGGTCGTCGAGGCGCTCATCAGCTCGCGAAGCCGACCCGAGTGGATGATCATGGACACCATCCCGGTCATCAGCCCCGAGCTGCGGCCGATGGTCCAGCTCGACGGCGGCCGGTTCGCCACGTCCGACCTGAACGACCTTTACCGACGCATCATCAACCGGAACAACCGGTTGAAGAAGATCATCGAGATCCACGCGCCGGAATCCATCATCAACCACGAAAAGCGGTTGCTGCAAGAAGCCGTGGACGCCCTGATCGACAACGGTCGCCGCACCCGGCCCGTCGTCGGCTCCAACTCCCGCCCCCTCAAGTCGCTCAGCGACATGCTCAAGGGCAAAGAGGGCCGCTTCCGCAAGAACCTGCTGGGCAAGCGCGTGGACTACTCGGGCCGCTCGGTCATCGTGGTGGGCCCGCACCTCAAACTGCACCAATGCGGTCTGCCCAAGGAGATGGCCCTCGAGCTCTTCAAGCCGTTCGTGATGAAGACGCTCGTCGAGCGCAAGATCACGCCCAACATCAAGACGGCCAAGAAGATGATTGACCGCATGCACCCCGCGGTGTGGGACGGTCTCGAAGAGGTCATCAAGGAGCATCCGGTGCTTCTCAACCGCGCTCCGACGCTGCACCGACTCGGTATCCAGGCATTCGAGCCGATCTTGGTGGAAGGCCAGGCCATTCAGCTTCACCCGCTGGTCTGCCACGCCTACAACGCCGACTTCGACGGCGACCAAATGGCTGTTCATGTCCCGCTGAGCGTCATGGCGCAGGCCGAGGCCCGCGTCCTCATGCTCTCGACGCAGAACCTGTTCTCGCCGGCGGACGGTCGCCCAACCGTCGCGCCCGTGCAGGACATCGTTCTGGGCGGCTACGCGCTCACGTTTGTCCGAGAGGACGGCCGGCAAGCCCTCGCCGAGCGTGAGCGGCTGCACCTTGAGGACCCCGAGAACCACCCGGTGCCGTACACCTATGCGAACCCGGACGAGGTTATCTTCCTGTACGAGTCCAAGGACGAGCGCCACCCGCTTCAGCTGAACGACCCCGTCAAGGTGCGGCTGCGCCGCCCCGTGTTCAGGCCCAACGAAGAGGTGGATCGCCGCGACCCCGTCACCGGCGTCGAATACAAGTACCAAACGATCACCAACGAGGACGGAGAAGAGGTTCGCGAACTGGTCGCTTTGGAACAGGAGTGGGAGACCGTCGTCCGCGAAGTGACGCCGGGCCAGCTCATCTTCAACGGCATTCTACCGTACCCGATGAAGTATTCGGACGACTTCCTGGGCTGGATCCTCACCAAGAAGTCCATCTCGGAGATCATCGTCCAGTGCTACCGGCGCGTCGGCTACGGCGCCACGGTCAAGTTCCTCGACGACCTCAAGGAGCTAGGCTTCAAGTGGGCGTTCCGCTACGGGATCACCGTGGCCATCACCGACATGGACCCGCCGGAGCGCCGACAGGAGATCCTCTCCGACGCCGAACGCCGGTCGAACCGCATCGCCACGAGCTTCCGCCGCGGCACGATGACCTATAACGAGATGACCGAAGCTCTGGTCAAGCTCTGGCGCGAAACGTACGACGAGATCGGCGAAGAGATCGTCAAGGGCCTGAAGCAGAGCAACCCGCTATCGCTTATCACGGTCAGTGGAGCCCGAGGCAGCGTCAAGCAGTTGGCCCAGCTGGCCGGCATGCGCGGCCTGATGCACAACCAGTTCAACGAACTCATCTACGAACTGCCCGTCAAGTCGTCGTTCCACGTCGGCTTGAGCATGATGGAGTACTTCGTGACGACCCACGGCGCCCGAAAGGGTCTGGCCGACACGGCGCTCCGAACCGCCGACGCGGGTTACCTCACGCGGCGCTTGGTGGACGTGTCGCAAGACGTGATCATCAAGGGCGAAGATTGCGGCACGACCGAGGGCGTGAGCCTGCACCGGGTCATCGGAGACGGCGAGGTCATCGAACAGATCGGCGAACGCGCCATCGGTCGCGTCTCCCTTTCGACTATCACCGACCCCGACACGGGCGAGGTGATCATCGAGGATGGCGGGGTCGTCGAGGAATCTGCGGCCAGGCGCGTGACGGCCCTGGAAAACCGCTACGTGGCCGAGCTTGCCGACGCGGTTGTTCGAGGCGAGCGGGAGTCGCTCAAGGCCAAGTACGAAGCGATGGGCTTCGAGGTGGACGAGCACGGCCAGTTGACCATCAGGGTCCGCAGCGCCCTCACGTGCGAACTCGAACAAGGCATCTGCTCGGCGTGCTACGGCAACGACCTCTCCACGGGCAAGCGTGTGGAAGTCGGCGTCGCCGTCGGCATCATCGCGGCGCAGTCCATCGGCGAACCCGGAACGCAGCTGACGATGCGCACCTTCCATACGGGAGGCGTCGCCGGTGCCGCCACCGTGGCCCGCACCAACCAGTACAAGACGGGTCGCTTCATCCGCCAGTTCTTGGAGGACTTCATGACCGCCACCGACGGCGACCTGAAGACCTTCGACCCCACCCGGCTCATCAAGGAGCAGGAACTGGCGGTCAAGGCGGCCTACAGCAAGGACGTGCTGCTCGGCATCGAGGCCGACCAAGAGCGCAAGAAGACGGCCAAGCCCACCAAGGCGGCCACCAAGGCCATCGAAAAGCGGGACAGCGACTCCAAGAAGCTGTGGGACCGCTCGCGAAAGACCTTCTTCTACGCTTGGACGGGTGAATCCAGCGGTATCGTCCGCGTCGAAGAAATCTTCGAAGCGCGGCGTCAGCCGCGTGGAAAAGCGATCATCTGCCCGGTCACGGGTGTGGTCAAGGTCGTCCGCGACTCGCCCTTCGGCCGCTTCATCGTGGTCGAAGCCAAGGTTCCGGCCAACCAGAACCTGAAGGAAGCCTACGTCCACGACGAGCAGGATTGGCCGCGCGATGCGCAAGGCCACTACGAGGGCACGCTGGAGCGGGCGATCGGCCAGAAGATGACCGCCGCCACCATGGCGATCCTCAAGAAGCACGATATCGCCACGGTCAACGTGGTCTATCCGATCCTGGTGCCGCCGCTGGGCAACCTGCCGGTGCAACAGGGCGGAACGGTCATCAAGGGCGACCCCCTGACCGAAGGCCCCCGCGATCCGCACGAGGTGCTCGAACTGGCCGGTGCGGCTGCGGTCTACGACTACTTCGTCGAGAACCTGC
>JACFNW010000285.1 GCA_019454665.1 Fimbriimonadaceae bacterium
TTCACCTTCTCCAGGAAGCTCTCTTCGGCTTCGGAGGGCGAGGCGTCGCGCTTGCCACCTGCTTCAAATGCGTGGATCGGGGCTCGCTCGGCGGAGACCAGCGCCTCGACGAACCGCTCGTAGGACTCCTTGTCGAACGGGCAATTCAAGTAGTCGTCGCCGCCGCCCTTGTTGTATCGGCTCTGGGCGAACACGACGTCCATGTTCAGGCTGGCCGCTTCGACCGTCGGGCTGACGGCATCGTAGAAGTAGAGGTGCCGACGCCCCGTAAGGTCCGCCAACCACGCCGAGAGGTCGGGGCTGGTGAGCGGTCCCGTGGCCAAGATCGTGTCGCTCTCGCCGATCTCGTCCGGGTGGAACGTCCTGCGCTCGACCGAGATGTTGGGGTGCTCTTCAATGGCCTTGGTGATCGCCTCGCCGAACCGCTCGCGATCCACAGCCAGAGCCTCGCCTCCTGGGACCTCGTTCTCGGCGGCGACGCGAAGCACCAGCGAGCCCAAGGCCTGCATCTCGGCCTTGAGCTGCCCGGCGGGCGTTGTGGGCAGTTTCGACTTGAACGAGTTCGAGCAGACGAGTTCGGCTAGCCAAGACGTGGTGTGGGCGGGTGTGCTCTCGTGCGGGCGCATCTCGATCAGCCGCACCTTTTCGCCGCGCTCCGCCAACGCCCAAGCCGCCTCGACCCCCGCGAAGCCGCCCCCGACAACGGTGACGGGAGGCTTCATAGGTGAGAGGCCACGGCCTCGCCCATCGCGGCGCAACCGATGGCGGGTCCGCCCCGGGCGATGTCGGCGGTTCGCGCCCCGGTATCCAGGGCTTTGGCGACGGCCGTCTCGATCCGCTCGGCGGTCGCGGAGTCGCCGATCGTGAAGCGGAGCATCATGGCCGCGCTGAGGATGGTGGCGATGGGGTTGGCTTTGTCCTGGCCCGCGATGTCCGGTGCGGAACCATGGATCGGCTCGTAGAGGCCGAACCGCTTCCCGTCCCGAGATGCTCCCAAGGAAGCGGACGGCAACAGGCCGAGCGACCCCGTGATCATGGACGCCTCGTCCGAGAGGATGTCGCCGAACATGTTCTCGGTGAGGATGACGTCGAACTGGCGCGGGTTGCGGACAAGCTGCATCGCGCAGTTGTCCACCAGCATGTGGCTGAACTCGATGTCGGGGTTCTCGGCGGCTTTGCGGTCCACGGTCTCGCGCCAAAGGCGGCTGGTCTCCAGCACGTTGGCCTTGTCCACGCTGACGATGCGCTTGCCACGGGTGCGGGCGACCTCGATGGCGGCATCGGTAATCCGCTCGACCTCGTGGCGCGAGTAGACGCACGTGTCGAGGGCCGTTTCGCCCCCGTCTCGGCGTTCGCGGGGCTTGCCAAAGTAGATGCCGCCCGTGAGTTCGCGCACCACGATCAGGTCCATCAGGGCATCCTCGCCCTTCAAAGGGGAGGCGTCGGCGAGTTGGGGCAACGTTTTGGCGGGGCGGATGTTGGCGAAGAGGCCAAGCTCTGCCCGCAAGGGAAGCAGGGCACCCACCTCGGGCCTCATGCTGGGCGGCTCGACCTTGTCCCACTTCGGCCCGCCGACCGCGCCGAGCAGCACGGCATCGGCACGCTTGCACAGGGCCAGCGTCTCGGGGGGCAGGGGGTGGCCGGTCGCGTCGTACGCCGCGCCGCCGATCAGGGCTTCTTCGAACTCCAGCGCTGCGCCTGCGGCGCGCAGGACTTTGAGCGTTTCGCGGACGACTTCGGGACCGATGCCGTCACCAAGGAGGACGGCGACAAGGGGGGGCATGGGGCGATTATGACAGGGGGGCCTTGGAGCAGGCCGCGTCGAGCATGGCGAGGATGCGGTCCACGCTGTCGGGCACGATCCACTCGGCGCACTTGGCTTGGATGGCGGCTGGGTCCGCCTCCCTCCAGTTTCGAACCAATTCCAGCACGCGTTCCGGAGTCGCCTCGGCTTGGGGAAGCAGCGTGGCGATGCCGAGCGCCTCGAACTCGCGGGCGTTTTCGGTCTGGTGGTCGTCCATCGCGCTGGGCAGGGGCACCAAGATGCTCGGGAGTCCGAACCAAGCGATCTCGGTCATCGTGCTGGCGCCGGCTCGTCCGAGCACCACCGCCGCCGAGGCCAAAGCGCCGCCCATCTGGGCGACGTCGAGATAGGGTTCGACCCGGTAGCCGGGCCGAGCCTTGGCGGCCGCTTCGGCATCGAAGTTGGAGGGTCCTGTGGCGTGGATCCAAGGGTGCGGGGCGTCGCCTTCGGCGGCGCGGGCGGCAACCGCATTCACGGCTTGCGCGCCTTGAGACCCCCCGACCACGACCACGTGGGTGCGCTCGCGGACCCCTGCGGCCATCGCGACCAGTTCCTTCCTTACGGGTAGGCCGACGCGGGTTGCGCTCGCACCAAACACGCGCAGCGAGCGATGAAACGTCACGCCGACCGAGGCCGCAACCTTCGCGAAGATGCGGTTCGAACGTCCGGGGATGGAGTTCTGTTCGTGGATGACGAGGGGCACACCGAGCTTCCTGGCGGCATACATGATCGGCGCAGCGGAGTAGCCTCCGGTCGAAAACACGACGTCGGGGCGATGAGTCGCCATGGCTTGCCTTGCCGCCGCCGAGGCCCTCAACAGTCCGATCGCCGACTTCCAGCCTCGGAGGGTCTTCAGACTCCAGAGCGGTTGAGCCGGGAAGCCCCGGAACTCGATGCCGGCGACTTGCGAGGCTTGGCCCTCTTGCCCGCGCAACGATCCGAAGTAGGCCACATCCGCGCCACGTGCTCTGGCGCTTTGGGCGACTTCGATGGCGGGAAAGACGTGTCCGCCCGTGCCACCTCCCGTGACGACGAGTCTCATCGGGCCAAGGCTCCGATGGGATGCTTCGGGGCCGGTTTGGCCCCTTGGGCCACCTTCTTGGCGGCGGGCTGGCGCAACGATCCCATGGCGATGCCGATTCCCATCCAAAGGGCCAGCACGCTCGAACCTCCGGCGCTGAAGAAGGGAAGGGGGACGCCGATCGCCGGGATCGCGCCGGTCGCCATCAGGATGTTCACCGACGACTGAACGGCGATCCACGCGGCCATTCCCGTGCAGAACATGGTGCCGTACGCATCCGGGGCGAGGCGAGCCACCTTGAGGAATCGCCACGCGAGAGCGGCCAGCACGCCCATGGCGATCAGACCGCCGACCAAGCCGACCTCCTCGCCGATCGTGCCGAACACAAAGTCGTTGGTCGCCGCGGGAAGGATGTGCTTGAGACGGCCGTCGCCCAATCCCACACCGAAGATCCCTCCTTGAGCCAGAGCCAGTTCGGATTGGGTCGTCTGGTAGCCGATGTCGCTGACGTTGTGGTCCGCCCACCGCTCGTAGTGACGGGCGAACCGTTGCCACCGGTAGTCCTCCATCCGAACGGCTCCGATCGCCCCGACCACCAGGACTGCGGTGAGTGCGGCCAAGCTGGTCAATCGTACGTTGCCGACGAACATCATGGCCAGGACGATGGCGACCATGATCGAGCCCGTTCCCAGGTCCTCCAAGGCGACCCAGCCCGCCAGCCCCAAGGCAAACAAGAACGGCACGAACCGAACAAAGCCCGGCACGACGACATGATCGAGATAGCGGGCTGTGCCCCCCAGGCGACCGGTGGGTTGGAACTCGGGTCGCCGGGCGAGCACGCTGGCCAGAAACGCGATCAGGCCGACTTTGGCGAACTCGGAGGGTTGCAGACGGATGCCCTGAATCTCGATCCACGACTTCGCGCTGTTCTGCTCGACACCGAACAAAAAGACCAAGACGACCGCGCTCACAAAGGCGAGCGTGTAGGCCAGCCACCCCAACTTGGACCAGACC
>JACFNW010000286.1 GCA_019454665.1 Fimbriimonadaceae bacterium
CAGGAGGAGAGCGAGCTTTCCGGGACCGGCACAGTACTCCCACTCACCGGATGGGTTGTTGACGGAGCTGAAGTCGGCCGCAGCATCCCAGAGCGCGTGGCTCTGCGAGGCGACGAGGCATAGCGAGATGGTGGTGCTGATGGCACGTCCTCTGTTCATGAGATTCCTACTTGGTCGGGGAATGCGCGCAGGCTCTAGTGGCCCGCCGCTACACACCTGAAACCCCCGCCAGTATAGGGCAACATTTCTCGAATCGCACAGCGGTTTTTGGGGGCTTGAGGATGAAGCGTGTGGCGGCTAGGCTCCGCGACTGGATTCCCTACCGGAAGAAGTCGAACGCCTCGAGCCGCTTCTTGATCGCCTGCAGGAACCGGCCGGCCAACAACCCGTCCACCAGACGGTGGTCGTAGGTGAGCACGAGGTACATCATCGAGCGCACGGCGATCATATCGTCCACGATCACGGGTTGCTTCACAATGCCGTAGGTTCCCAGGATGCCCGCCTGCGGCGCGTTGATCATCGGCGTGCCGAACAGCGCCCCGTACGAGCCGGGGTTGGTCAGCGTGAACGTGCCGCCCTTGACGTCGTCCACGGTCAAGGAGTTCGACCGCGCACGCTTCGCGATATCTTCAAGATCGCGAGCCAAATCCACCACGGATTTCTTGTGGCAGTCGCGGATCACCGGGACGATCAGGCCTTCGTCGCCGTTCTTGCCCAGCGCCACGGCCACGCCCATGTGGACGGCCCGGTTCTTGAGGATCGTGTTGTCGGGCTGCAGCGAGCTGTTGATCAGTGGGAACTCGACCAGGGCCTCGGTGATCGCCTTGATGAAGAACGGCGTGTAGGTGAGCTTGACGCCATAGGTCGCTTGGAACCCGTCTTTGTTGGCTTCGCGGAAGCGGACCATCGGCGTGACGTCCACCTGGGTCGTCGTCGAGACGGTCGGGACCGCGGCGCTGCGCACCATCGCATCGGCGATCATCTTGCGCAAGCCGACGAGCGGCACGATCTCCTGCTCGGGTCCCGCTTGCGTAACGGCGGGCGGCACGTCCAGCTTGGGTGCCGGGGCGACGGGCGCAGGTGCCGGTGCGGCTGGCTTCGAGGTGCCGGCAAGGTACCCCTCCAAGTCCTTCTTGGTGACCCTTCCGCCCTGCCCGGTGCCCTCGATGCGGGCCAAGTCGGCGTCGCTCAGGCCGTGTTCCTTGGCCATGGCGCGCACCACGGGCGTGAACCACGTTCTGCCGGTCGCTGGTGTTGGGGCGGGTGCGGGAGCTTCCTCTTTCTCCAGGGCGGCTTCCGGTGCCGTGGGGGCGGGTGCGGCTGCGGGGACGGCGTCCGCTGTGTCGGAGATGATGCCCATGACCTTGAACACTTCGACCGCACCGCCTTCGGGAATGCGGATCTCGGTGAGGTAGCCCGACGCGGGCGACGGCAGCTCGGTATTGACCTTGTCGGTCATGATCTCGACGATGGGTTCGTCCTCCTTGACGAACTCGCCCACCTGCTTCAGCCAGCGGCTGACCGTGCCCTCGTGCACGGATTCGCCCAGCTCGGGCATCAGAATCTCGACGGCCATGACCCCCGATTATGAACGATCCGGGCTTCTCGCGGTCGGCGACCCTGGGTGCCAGGAGACCACGGTGCCCACCACCCGCCAGGCGCACGCCGCACTCTCTCGGGGTCCGGGGTATCGTGAGCATGCCGATGCCCAAGACCATTCTCATCACGGGCGCCAACGGAGAAATCGGCCACGGCCTGGTGGAAGCGCTCTCCGGAAAACCCGACACCCGCATCGTCGCCCTTGACCTTCGACCCCTTGACGACCACCTGGCCGCCAAGTGCCATGCCGCCGTCGTGGGCGACATCGGCGACCGCGATTTGCTCGGTCGGATCGCTTCCGAACACGAGATTGACACCGTGTTCCATCTGGCCGCCCTGCTCAGCACCCGCTCGGAACGGCAGCCTTTGCTCGCGCACCGGGTGAACGTGGATGGCACACTGAACCTGCTTGAACTGGCCATCGCCGAGGCGAGATCGCAGGGCAAGGACGTCCGGTTCCTCTATCCCTCTTCGATCGCGGTCTATGGGCTGCCGAACCTCGACGCCAAGCGAAACGCCGGCAAGGTGGGCGAGGACGAGCACACCCGCCCCACCACCATGTACGGCATCAACAAGCTGTACTGCGAGCGGCTCGGCGACTATTACGCCGACCACTACCGCCAACTCGACCAAGAGGCCACCAAGGGCGCTGTGGACTTCCGCTGCATCCGCTTCCCGGGGCTCATCAGCGCGGTCACCGTGCCCAGCGGCGGCACCAGCGACTACGGTGCCGAAATGCTCCACGCGGCGGCCAAAGGCGAGGCGTACGCGTGCTTCGTTCGGCCCGATACGCGCATCCCGTTCATGGCGATGCCGGACGCCGTGCGCGCGTTGCTCATGCTCGAGGCCGCGCCGAAAGAAGCGCTGACCCGCCGGGCGTACAACATCGCCGCGTTCAGCCCATCGGCCGAGGAAATCCTGGCGATGACGCTGCGCTTCTTCCCGCACGCAAGGGTCTCCTACGATCCCCACTTGAAACGGCAGGGCATCGTGGACACTTGGCCCGAAGACGTGGACGACTCGGCCGCGCGCGCCGATTGGGGATTCCACCACGAGTTCGATTTCGAGAGGGCGTTCGCCGACTACCTCATCCCGGGACTTGGCGTTTGAACCATGCTTGAGTGCACGTTCCGCCACCTGACCGGCATCGGCCCCCGAGCCGAGGCCAAGCTATGGGCGGCTGGATGCCGGTCTTGGGACGCGTTGGAGGAAGGGCAGGCCAACGGCGCATTGCCCAAGAAGGTGACGGCCAGGCGCCTCCGCGAGGAACTCGACCAATCGCGCCAAGCGCTGGCGCAGGGAGTCCACCAGTTCTTCGCCGAACGCTTGCCCGAGGCCGAACACTGGCGTTGTCTTCCCCACTTCCCCGATACGGTCTGCTACCTGGACATCGAGACCACGGGCGGACGCCCTCCCGACGATCGCATCACGGTGATCGGACTCCACGACCACGAGCGCTACCTGCCGTTTGTTCAAGGCGACAACCTGGAGGCGTTCCGCGACGCGATCACGCACTACTCCGTGGTCGTGACGTTTTCGGGCGGCAACTTCGATCTGCCGATGATCCGGCGGGAGATGGGCATCGCGCTCGACCACCTGCACATTGACCTGTGCCCTGCCCTGCGACGGGTGGGCGTCGGCGGCGGGCTCAAGAAGATCGAGCAGGCGTTCGGCTTGGAGCGCAGCCCCGAGACCCGAGGCCTGACGGGGTGGGACGCCGTGAAGCTGTGGCGGAGGCACATCAATGGCGACCGCAAAGCCCTCAGGCTGCTGATCGAGTACAACCGGCACGACGTGCTGAGCCTCCTGGAGCTCGGACGCATCGCGTACCAGCGCCTCCGCGAGGCGACGTTGGAGAATCAGGAGTTACCCGTGGTCAAGCCGCGCCGCAAGCGGTGGGATGAGACCAGCCAACTCGCGTACCAACTTCGCGAGCGCAGGAAGCGGCCATGAACGTGTTCGTGACTGGTTTTGGACCGTTCTTGGGAAACGACGACAACCCCTCGGCGGCGCTCGCCGAATCCTGCGGTCTGCCGTTTGCAGTGCTGTCCGTCACGTTTCGCGCGGTCGAGGAGTTCTTGGTGTCGGCACCGGAGTTCGACGCACTGCTGATGCTGGGCTTGGCTTCGGGCGAGCAGGACCCCCGATTGCGATTGGAGTTGGTGGCACGCAACGTTGTTGGGCCGACGCCCGATGCCGAGGGAGTGGTGGGCGGACCGGGTCCCATCGCCCCCTTTGC
>JACFNW010000287.1 GCA_019454665.1 Fimbriimonadaceae bacterium
CATCGGGCCGGAACTCGTGGCCAACCTAGGCATCATCTCGGGCGGGACCGGGACCAACGTCGTCTGCGCCGAAGTCCGCATCAAAGCCGAAGCGCGGGGCACGTCGGTCGCCGAACTCGACGCGCAGGTCGCCCACATGATCCAGCGGTTCGAGCAGGCCGCCGCCGAGTACGGCGCGAAGGCCGAGATCGTCCACGACCGGCACTACCACAGCTACCAGATTCCCGACGATGCGCCCGTGGTGCGATTGGCGATGGAAGCCAGCGCCAAGCTGGGCATGAACCCGTTCACGCGGACCACGCTCGGCGGCTCGGACGCAAACGTGTTCAACGCCAAGGGCGTGCCCTCGATCGTCATCGCCACGGGGATGACCGAGATCCATACGCACGACGAGCACGTGAGCCGCAAGGACTTGGTGGACGTGGCGCGGTTGGCCTACGAGATTCTGGTTTCGGCGGCGCGGGATTGAACGACCCGACAGCCCTCGCCCGCCGCGACGTCGTGCTGGGTCGGCTCGTGCGCGCCATCGCCGAAGGCCTGCCGATCCGCCTCCCGCAACCCTCTTCGACCCGCCCGGCGCGAACCACGGCCTGGGAGGACTTCGACGAAGCCTCCGAATTCGCGGGCGTCGTCGGTCGTTGGCGGTATCTGTTCGAGGGCGAGGACGACCTGCTGCATCTGGTCGTTGCCCGGCGCGATGGATCGGCGATCCCGGTGGCCGAGGCGTGGGACGTGGTGGCCTTCCTGTTGCCCGACGTCCCTCGCGGCCTGATCTGGATTCGGCCCGGCACCGGCTCGCACCACTTCTATCTGGGCCACGAGTGCTTGCACCTTTCTCCTTATTCGGGATAGTGTTTAGGGCGCGACCCAAATCCCCTCGTCCACCGTCTGAGCCTTCCAGATGCCGAAGCGCTTCGCCGGTGGGAGAGGGGCTCGGGATGAGGGCCGGCAGTTCGGACGTCAGTCCCCGAATCGCCGCCTGCAGAACGGCAGAAGCAACTCTCATTAGAGGCATCGGGATGCGAGCAGAGAGCCGACGGGCACTCCTGTTCGCAGGAGTCTCCGGGTCTGGTCTGCCTACGTGCTCTGGGATCGTCTTTTTGGAGGTGGACGCGTACAACGCCTCGCCTTTGGCGAAGGTTCCGTTGTATGATGGACACGGGAACATGATCGCGACGCTGACGAAAGGCTCGGGCGGGACGTACCAGGTCTCGGCCCGCAGATACACGGACCCTTGGGGCGTGACCCGCGTCGGCGCGTCCTCCGGCTCGCCGGACCAGCGGTACTGCGCCAGCCTGGGGCACCGGCAGGACGACGAGAGATGCCTGACGTACATGCGGGCGAGGTACTACGAACCGACCACGGGACGGTTCATCTCCGAAGATCCGGCGCGTGATGGGGGGAACTGGTTTGCGTACTGCCACGCATCACCAACGACAGGTAGCGATTCGCAAGGTCGCTTCTACGAAGTCGCAACTTTGTTTGCATTGGGTTCGTTCTTCGCCATGGGAGCGGTGATGGTTGCAACTGGTGGTGCCTTCTACAATCGCAGCCTCCCCGGATCAGCCGACGTGGTGTCGGCGCGTTTCGCCAAAGCGGCCGCGCTTTTCGCTGTCGCTGTGTCCTTTTACGCTACTGCTCTATCGGGGGGCCTTGGAGGAGAACACCTCCCTCGTTCAATCCTCCACTACATTGGCACATCTGGTGCCATCGCAAATCTGGTATTCACATTCGCTGCTGGCATGGAGGGCTTGGCGAAGCTCAAAATCGGGACATCGCTGGCTATGCTGATAGCCGTGACCTGCCATACAGCCGCGCTCATTGCGGAGTTGGTCAACATTGAGATGGGACCATGAAGGGGCGCTCTGTGTCGGATCGAATGACCGAGTTCTTTACCACAGGCATGGGTGCGCGGGTTGTCGATGGCCCACATCTGAACCTGTTCTTCGGACTTCTGACTTCTCTCGCGCCAGTCGTTGTTTGCGTCCAGGCTGGCCTTGGGTCCAGAACGACGGCGCTTGTTCCATCAGCGCTTCTCATTCTGCTTGCGCCGGTAGGCGGAGTACTTCACTTCAGATACAGGGGGGCGCCTTGCCACACTCGCAGCGCGCTATTCCTCAGTTGGTTCGTTCTCCTTGCATTCCTTGTCTGCTGGACTTGGTTGGCCGGACTCGGGTCTGTCATGCAAGTCGTACCAGTATGCGGCTCAGCTTCCGCGCTCTTCTTTTTTGAATACGGAAAGCAGTTAGCAAGCCGAGTCCAAGCCTGCGATGGAGAGTGAGTGAGTCTCAGTGGTTGTTAGGCCCTAGTCTCTCGTCGTCGTTGGCTGATTCTCCCACTGATCCGCAAGGGCTCGGATGGAGGAGGACTACACGCGCTAGGTCGAGGAATCCATGGAGACCGACGTCACGCGCTACGGTCTGGGGGCGCGGGGAATCGACTTTTTGGAGGTGGACGCGTACAACGCCTCGCCTTTGGCCAAGTATCCGTTGTATGATGGACACGGGAACATGATCGCGACGTTGACGAAAGGCTCGGGCGGGACGTACCAGGTCTCGGCCCGAAGGTACACGGACCCCTGGGGCGTGACCCGCGTCGGCGCGTCCACCGGCTCGCCGGACCAGCGGTACTGCGCCAACCTGGGGCATCGGCAAGACGACGAGAGCGGGCTGACCTACATGCGGGCGAGGTACCACGAACCGACGACGGGAAGGTTCATCTCCGAAGATCCGGCGCGTGATGGGGGGAACTGGTTTGTGTACTGCAACAATCGGCCAGTCGACCGTGCTGATGTTGATGGAGCCAGTTGGGATGCAATCGAAGCCATCTACAGGTCGCTCGCTCCGATCCTGCAGCAGTTTGGGATCAGTGGACTAATGGAGATCGCGAAAAAGAAGGGTGCAATCGCATTCGGCTACCTTCTGGAGAAGACCGCAACGAGCTTAATCGGACTTGGAGCCCGCATGGGTTGGCTGGCGGAAGGTATGGTGAGAAGTCAGAATCCGTATGTTAGAATAGCTGGCGGCCTCATCGGAAGGCTTGGAGCAAAGGCGCTCGCTGCAGGCGTGTCGTTGCGGTCTTTTAGCCATTATCTACTCGCTTTCGGCGATGAAATGTACGATCTGATCGGCGATCGAGACAAGTTCAACTTAAACTAGTTCAAGCGAATGCGTTGGTTGGCAACATTATCCAAGCGGTGCTTCGGCACCGGACTCCACATTGGCTGGTTGGGACGGCGATTGCTTCTGTATGGAGCGCAGGATATGCCTGGACTGGAGCCTTCGCAAATCAGGTTGCTGATAGAGGATGTCAGGTTTCTCTTCGTTCCCATCAATGGCAACTTTCCCCATGCCACGCGACGCCTGTTGCGAAAGGCTCACCACGCCATGCGTCAACTACACGTCAGAGAGCTTCACCGACGGGAGGTGCGCAGCGACGTTCTTGCGGCCTGGATCGACTCATCGTTCCTAATCGGTGGCCTAGCCGGAACGGGGCTCGGCGTGCTGCGGAGCATACCGGAAGGCGAAACAGCGCTGGACGCCATGCGACGTCTTGGGGGACCTGCCGTTCAGTCGCTCAGGTTCCTGACAGGGTCTGAACTTGATGAAGTAGTCGAATTGCTTCTCCCTGGAGAGCGGCCACTCGTGTGACCATCATGGACTGCGAACAGTATCGGGTGGTCACTCGGCGGTCGTGCTGTTGGGGTGCCCAGCTTGACCAAGAGAAGGAACTATAGGGCCGATCCCAGCTACGGGCTCCGGGCAGTGGGGATAGGATTTTGGAGGTGGACGCGTACAACGCCTCGCCTTTGGCGAAGGTTCCGTTGTATGA
>JACFNW010000288.1 GCA_019454665.1 Fimbriimonadaceae bacterium
TCGCGACCACCGAAATCGTCAAGGACTCCGACGGCAAACCGGTGGTGATCAAGTTCAACGCCACGAACGACGGCAACCAGGCTCTCAAGCCGCAAACCCGCTGCTTCGTCCTGGACGGCGTGCGTCGGGCTGCGGAACTCGAAGTGCCCGTGAAGGGCGACGGCGGGTTCCTTCCGGGAGCGACCATCCCCAATCAGGTGATGTTGCCGCCCGACCTCAAGCCGGGGACGTACAACGTCGAGATCATCTACCAATATGGTCAGGAACTGGCCAAGACCCTGCGCGTGCCCGTCGAGATCCCGGAACCCAAGAAACCCGCCGCCAAGGCGGCGGGCGGCGGCAAGCCCGGTTAGGCCCACTAAGGGTTCGCGGTTTTGTTGCCGAAGTTTACAGTGGCTGACGCGCCTGAGCATGTGGCAGGCGCGTCGTACCGATGGATGGAAGGGTATATGCGAATCGCAGGAAGCAGCCACGTTGATGGGCCGTCGAACGTCTCGCCCCGTTGCATTGCCAGGACCGAATGTGATAGGCTTCGCACGTCTGGTGAAGCAGGGTCGCGTCCCTTCGAGCCCTTTTCCTGGGCGTGGTCACGGATGAACGGTATGAGACTTGTGGCGGTTCTCGGCGTCGGATTGTTGCTTCTGGCCCAGTCTCCCTCCATTCTCGCTCAGGACGCCGTCGCCATCTGGCGCAACGCCAAGAACGCCGCACCTCCGTCGAAACCTGCCGAGGCCAAGCCCAATCCCGCCTCCGGAACGCCCGCCATCGGAACCCAAGACCCTGCACAGGTCGGCGACTTGTCGCAGGCGCGCGTCACCTACAACGGCACCGAAAGCCCCGGCGATATCGCGAACCAACTCTCGTTGCAAGTGACCGGCGAACACCCCGGCTTTTCGCTTTTGGTGGACACGTCGTTCGACAAAGAACTCGTCGTGTCGCTCGCCCTCGACAACGAGCCGATCCTCAGTGCGATCAAGAAGCTCGCGTTGGCCGCTGGAGGCGCGGAAGTGATCCAGGTGGACGCGATGACGTACCTGCTGACGCTTCTCAAGAAGGACTCGCCCCTCTTTCACCAATACTCCAAAACCGCGCTGTACCGCACGAAGAACGAGCGGGCCGAAGACGTTCACGGCTTGCTCTCAAAACAGATTCAGGAGTACGTTTCGGTGCGCCCGCTGGTCAACATGCTGGCCGTAACCGCTCCGGAGACCTTGCTGGACTCGATCATGAAGCAGATCATCCAGCTGGACACGCCCGCGAGGCAGATCGTGGTCGAGGCCATGATCACCGAACTCGATGCGACGAGCGGTCTTGAAACCGGCTTCAGCTGGAGCTGGAAGAACTTCGCCGTCGACAACAACCTGAACGTCCAGTACTCCAAAGCGACGTTTCAGGACGTGGCCAACATGAAAGCCCTCGTCTCGAACCAGAAGGCCAAGCTCCGGGCCAACCCGCGGGTCGCCGCGTTCGAGGGTCGAGAATCCGAGTTCTTCGTGGGCCAAGAGACGTATTACTCGATCATCACGGGCAACGTGAACTTCCCCACGGCTCAAATCCAGAAGGTGGATTCCGGCGTTCGCCTCAAGTTCACCGCTCTGGTCGGGGACGATGGATGGGTGACCCTGACCATCGAACCCGAAGTCAGCGATTCCGTCGCCGCCGACAACGGCAACCCGACCCTCAACATCCGCCGAGCCAAGACGCATGTCCGCGTCCGCAGCGGCGAGACGATCGCCATCGGCGGTTTGCTGCAGGAAACCGAGTCGCGACGCAAGGTCAGCATCCCCATCCTTGGCCAAATCCCAGTCATCGGCGAGCTGTTCAGCCAGCGGGTCGAAACAAAGCGCAAGACCGAAACGGTGATCCTGATCACTCCGATGGTCGAGCCGCTGCGCGTCGGCAAGTGATGCCGGTACCCTAGCAGCATGATCTTGGTCACCGGGGGGGCCGGCTACATCGGCTCCCACATGTGCCGTTTGTTGCGCCAACGCGGCCTGCCGCACCTCGCCTGCGACAACCTGAGCAAAGGCCACGCCGAATCCCTCCCGGGCACGCCGCTGGTCTGTGCCGACCTGCACGACACCGACCTGTTGACCGACGTGATGCGGGCGCACAACATCCGAGCGGTGGTGCACTTCGCGGCCAGCATCGAGGTGGGCGAAAGCGTGGCCGACCCGCTCGCCTACGCCCAGAACAACATCGCCGGCACGATCAGCCTTCTGCAAGCCATGAGGCGGGCGGACGTTCGCGATCTCGTGTTCAGCTCCACGGCAGCCGTCTACGGCAACCCCGACAGGACGCCCATTCCGGAGGACCACCCCAAGCGCCCTACGAGTCCCTATGGATTCACCAAGCACGCCGTCGAAACGCTCATCGAGTCCAGCGAGGGCGCGTATGGTCTGCGTGCGATCCGGCTCCGCTACTTCAACGCCTCGGGGGCCTCGCCCGAGGGCGACATCGGCGAGGCCCACGATCCCGAGACGCACCTCATCCCCGTCGTGCTCCAAGTCGCGCTCGGCCAGAGAGACAGCATGGCGATCTTCGGGAGCGACTACCCGACTCCCGACGGCACCTGCGTGCGTGATTACGTTCACGTCGCGGACCTCGCCGATGCCCACCTGCTCGCGCTGGACGCTCTGGAGCGTGGCGTGACGGGCGCGTTCAACCTTGGAACGGGGACCGGCTATTCGGTGCGCGAGGTCATTGAGACGTGTCGCAAGGTCACCGGTCATGCGATTCCCACCCGCGAGGCCGCGCGACGCCCTGGCGACCCGGCCACGCTCGTGGCTTCGAGCGCACGGGCACGAGAGATCCTCGGCTGGGTTCCGGAGCGATCCTCGCTGCAGCGCTTGGTCGCCGATGCGTGGCGCTGGCACCAAACGCACCCCTTGGGTTACGTGGCCGAGGAACCGGTCGAAGCACCCGGGCCGCCGATGCGAAGGTCGGAGATCAACGCACTCAAACGATTGGCGTCCGATTGCTTCGCCCGGCACGGATGGACGTTGCCGCCCGACCCCAAATGGGACGTGACCGACTTCGGGCTAGGCGATTGGCGGACCTGCGGACTGGTGCTGGTGAACCTCGCCGAGGAGGCCGAGTACTGCGAGAAGCTGATGTATGCCCGGCGCGGCATGGTCACCCCGGCACACCACCATCGGCGCAAGAAGGAAGACATCGTCTGTCGTTGGGGACGGCTCGCAATGAGGTGCCAAGGCGCCGGTGGTGGATCGGCGGTGCTTCGGCGCAACGGCATCGAGACAACGGTCCATCCGCAGGCAACGCTCGTTCTCGAGGCTGGGGAGCGCGTCACCCTGGTTCCCGGCGTTGTTCACGCGTTCTGGCCCGAATCCGATGAGTGCATCATCGGCGAGGTCTCCACGCAGAACGACGACTTGAACGACAACGTGTTCCAAGACCCGCGCATCGGCCGCTTCCCGGGCATCGTCGAGGATGAAACGTAAGCCGAGCCCGGAACGGCCGAGGTCAATCATGACAAAGGGCGCACGAAGGCGCCCCTGTCCAGTGAGCGAGTGTTGGCTGCAAGTCGTTACGTGCGCACGATGAAGAGCTGGCCCGGGTTGTGGTACATGCCCGGCTCGTTGCCGGGATTCAGGGAAATCCGATGCCAGACGTTCAGGGCCAGCTGACCGTCGGTGAATCCCGCCGGGAACAAAGGCGAGGACGAACTCATCATCGAGTTGAGGTCGCCGGCAGGAACGTAGCCCAGCGTGTGCAGCGGCGTACCCGTGAAGTTGTTGGCGAATTGCAGCTTCATCTCCAACGGAATGGTTTGGCTGCCCGTTGTGG
>JACFNW010000289.1 GCA_019454665.1 Fimbriimonadaceae bacterium
AGAGGTCCACGGTTGATCCAGTGACAAGGTCTGGGTTTGGCGGGATGCTTACCGCGCGGTCCAGCCGGACACGGGTCGGGCCGGGAAGTGCGCCTCTAGGGACGGTCAGCCGCACGGCTCCGTCCGCCGTCGCCACAAGTCCTCCCTCGGCACCGAGCGTAGCGCCTTCGACGATCGAAAGAGCCAGTGGGCTGCTCTCCACCTCGCCGAGGACCGCCCGGACGGCGGCGCTCCCGGGAGCAAGGCCTTCGACCTCGGAAGGGACGCCATCGTGCAGGCGCAGGCGATCGCCCCCATGGACCACCGACCACGTCAAGGCGCCTGGCGCGATCGCCACGACCTGCTTCACGGCGTTCATGGGGTGGCAGGGCAAGACCCGCCGCTCGCCGAGAAACACGTCTTGGGGGCGGACATCGAGGGTGGTGGCGTTTTGGACGTTGGTCCAGGCGGGCCAAGGCTCGGCTCCAACGTGGACTTCGCCGTCCACGCGGGCGACCACGGGGCCGGTGCCGTCCGCGCCCGTGTGGAGCAGCAGAGTGTAGAGATGGGTGCCTTGAGCGACGCTTGGCGCCTGCGCGCGGGCCTCGCCTGCCAGGCCGCGCGCGATCACCGTGCGCTGGCCCGCGACCAATAACTCGGCCGAGCGGGCGGATTCGGGACCCGTTGCTGCCAGCGGTGCCCAGATCATGCGAAGGGCCCCGGCGTCTGGCTTGGATCCTCCGCCTCCCCCGCAGTGAGAGGTCAGGGCGCAGGCGAGGAGGAGTCCAAGTCTGGCGCAGAACGGCAACACGGCCGTACGCTTCATCGTTCCCCATTCTAACGCACGGGTAGGCTGGGTGCAACGTGGTTTTCCTGGCCGCCAGCCTGTTGTGGACATCGGTCGCACCGGACCTGACGCGCGTCATCGAGGAGTTCCCTTCGGCGACGGCACACCGCTACGCCTTGCGCGACGACGCTGGAGCGACGATGGACTGCCTCAAGGTGGTGCAGGGTTCCAAGCCGGGTTACTTCGGCGTGTATCACACGCTCTCCGAAGGCGCGTTCACGCTCAAACTGGCGCGTTCGAGCGACCTGCTCAACTGGCGATGGGTGGTCAACTTGGATCGGCGCGCGCATCAGGGCACCCTGCGCATCGAGGGCCAACGCGTGTTCCTGGCCTACGAGAAGGACCAACCGGGCAAGCCCAATTGGATACGGGTGCGCGAATACGCCAACCTCGATCAGTTGATCGCCAACGAATGGACGCGCGAGTTCGACATCCCGACCACCCTTTCGAAGTTCGCCGAGGGCACGCCGCACATCGAATCGGTCCGCACCTCGCCCGACGGCAAAACCGTGATGGACCTGGGGTTTCACTACTACCGCGAGGGCAAGGTGGACCGGCAGGCGAGCGGAACGCTGACCGACTTTTCGCAGTGGCGGGCTCGGCCCAACGACGCGCTCAACGCCGCCATCGAGATGCTCGGCGTGAAGGGGAACATCGGCGATCGGGATGCCGCAACGCTCGGGCTCCAGCGGGCGTGGATCGTCGAAGGGATGAGGGTGCCGGACGACTGGGCGACGTGGGGCCTTTACTTCCTCGACCGGATCACCCAGGACGTGCGTCCGCTCAAGTTCCAAACGCATCGAGGCTCGAAGTCGGCGGCGAACCCGAGCGTGACCGTCTGCGTTTCGCCTCGTGGCAAGCAGTGCGTGGTCGTGTCTTTGTTCATCCCTTCGCAAGGGGCGGCGGAAGGCGAGGCGGGCCAACTGCTGTTCTATCGCGAAATCGAGTTCTGAGTCAGAATGACCGGGTCCATGTCCAACAACTCCACGCAACGCGATTGGGGCCGTCTGATCACGGCAATGCTCACGCCGTTCGCCGAGGACGGCTCGGTGGCTTACGCCGAGGCCGCCCGATTGGCCAAGTGGCTGGTCGAGGTCCAACGGAACGACGGACTGGTGGTGAGCGGCACGACGGGCGAATCGCCCACGCTCGCCGAGGACGAGAAACTGCGGCTCTTGGACACCGTTTTGGAGGCCGTTGGCGATACGGCGTCGGTCATCTTCGGGGCCGGAACCTACAACACGGCCGAGAGCATCCGCCTGGCCAAAGCCGCCGAGCGTGCCGGTGCGCACGGTGCGATGCTGGTCAACCCGTATTACAGCCGTCCTGGGCAGGAGGGGTTGTACGCCCACTTCGCCGCCGTGGCCGAGTCGGTTTCGCTTCGTGTGATGCTGTACAACATCCAGGGGCGGTCTGCGATCAATCTGGAGACGCCGACGCTGATGCGGTTGACGGAGGTCGCCAACATCGTGGCCGTCAAGGAGGCCAGCGGCAACATCGGCCAGATCGGCGACGTGTGCGCGTCGGTTCCCGACGGCTTCCGCGTGTATTGCGGCGACGACGTCCTGACGTTGCCGGCGCTGGCGTTGGGCGCCCATGGGGTGGTGAGCGTGGCCGGCCATGTCTTGGGTCGGCAGATCAAAGAGATGATCGAGCGGTTCCCCGCGGATTGGCCCGAGGCGCTGCGGTTGCATCGCGAGATGCTTGGGCCGGTCCGGGCGCTGTTCCAATACCCGAACCCCGTTCCGGTCAAGTTCGCGTTGAGTCTTCGCGGGTTCGCTTGCGAGAGCGTCCGCTTGCCGCTGGTCGCCCTGGACGAACCCCAGAAGCAGCAGATCCGGCGAGCGTTGCCGATCTTGTAGGTTCGGATTCGATCGGCAGGGTACGGTGGGGCGCGGTGGGATTTCGGCGAGGCCCAAAAAACCCCGCCCAGCCACAGCCAGACCCCCGCCGAACACAAGCCCCTTGGGCCTGACTCGGGCGGGCTATCAGGTGGATGTCGCTCGCGATGGCGAATCCGGCCTCGACATGGCCCTCGAACGCCCGTACGGCGCCATCGTGCTCGACATCATGCTGCCCAAGATGGACGGCTGGACCGTCTGCCGACAGGTGCGCGAACACGGGGTCGCCGTGCCCAACGGACGCTTGCCCAAGCCGCCAGGTAGACTGCCATCCCCATGCGGTCGGAAATCCAGGAGCTTTGGCGCTTCCGCGAACTGCTGGTCAGCATGGTGCAGCGGGAACTCAAAATCCGCTACAAGAACAGCGCATTCGGCTTCCTGTGGTCGCTCATCGTGCCGCTCGTCACGGTCGTCGTCATGACGCTCGTGTTCAAGTTCTTCCTGCGCAACGGCACCGAGAACTTCAGCGCCTACGTCCTCGCGGCCTACCTGCCGTACATGTTCTTCCAGTTCGCCCTGCTCGACTCGGCGCAGTCCGTGCTCGGGGCGATCCAATTGGTAAAAAAGATCTATTTCCCCCGCGAAATCCTGCCGTTATCGCTGATCATCGGAAACTTCATCCACTTCGTGCTGGCGCTGGGCGTGTTCTTCCTCTACCTGCTGGCCGTGTGGATTCGGCACCCCGGCATCTCGCCGTTCCGGGCCGAGATGCTCTGGCTGCCCGTCCTGCTGGCGATCAACTTCTGCCTCGCGGCCGGCATCGGGCTGCTGTGCGCGGCGCTCAACACGTTCTACGAGGATGTGAAGTATTTCCTGAGCGTGATCTTGTACGTTACGTTCTTCCTGTGCCCCATCATGTACTTCAGCGAGGACGTGCTGTATTCGAAGATGGTGCCCGAGGGCCAACGCGAACTGCTGTACACGGTCTACCACCTCAACCCGATCGCCATGCTGTGCACGGCCTACCGGAAGGTGCTCGTCGCCCCTGGCCCGATCAAGCAAGGAACGGAGACCATCGCGCCCATCCCGCTCGATTGGGGGTTGCTGGGCGTGACGGCCGCGATCT
>JACFNW010000290.1 GCA_019454665.1 Fimbriimonadaceae bacterium
CGTAGAGCGTCTGCCATGCGCCGGTGAGCACGAGCGACCGATCCAGCACGACGTCGATCTCGCGGGCGCCCGCCGCCACGCTTTCGCGAATCTCCTGTAGCCGAGTGGCGAGGGGAGCGAATCCGTGCGGGAAGGCCGTCGAGACGGCCGCGACCGGAATCCCCGAGCCTTCGAGGGCCCTGACGCACGTGGGGACAAACCGATGGTAGACGCACACGGCCCCCACCTTCAGGCTGTCGAGCCCAAGTGAACGCATCAGGTCGTGGCGGACGGGGTGCATGGCCTTGTGGCACAGTCGAACCACCGTCCCGGGCGTGTCGTCGCCGCTCAGCGTGGTGAGGTCCATGCAGCGGATGGCTTGGACGAGCCAACGCGCCTGCCACTGCTTCTTGACCGTTCGCCTTCCCCCCAACGTGGCGGCGCGGCGCTCGGCAGCGGAACGGTTGACGCGCACGCCTACCACCCAGTCGAGGTCGAGTTCGACGCCGGGGTTGCGCAGGTCGTAGGCTTCGAATCCGGCGAGGGCCACGGGCCATTATGGGCCGATGCGACATACTTGAAGCGATGTCCCTCGCCGACCTCATCCACCCGCACCGCCACGCGCTCGCCGACGTCGACCCCGATATCGCCCGTCTGATCCACGAGGAAGAGGCGCGGCAAGAGCACAACCTGGAGCTGATCGCGAGCGAGAACATCGCCAGCCGAGCCGTGCGCGAGGCCATGATGAGCGTGCTGACCGACAAGTACGCGGAGGGCTACCCCAAGAAGCGCTACTACGGCGGGTGCGAAGTGGTGGACGAGGTCGAGCAGCTCGCCATTGATCGGGTGAAGGCCCTTTACGGGGCGAAGTTCGCCAACGTCCAGCCCCACAGCGGCGCACAGGCCAACATGGCCGTCTACTTCGCGTTCCTCAAGCCGGGGGACACCATCCTGGCCATGAACCTCTCGCACGGAGGCCACTTGACGCACGGCAGCCCCGTGAACTTTACGGGTCAAATGTACAACGTGGTGCCCTACGGCGTGCGGCAGGACACCGAGATGATCGACTACGACGAGGTGCGCGACCTGGCGCGGCAGCACAAGCCGAAGATGATCGTCAGCGGCGCCTCGGCCTATTCGCGGCAGATTGATTTCAAGACGTTCCGCGAAATCGCGGACGAAGTCGGGGCGTTGCACATGACCGACATGGCCCACTACAGCGGCCTGATCGCGGCGGGCGAGTACCCCTCGCCTGTCGGGCACGCGCACTTTGTGACCAGCACCACGCACAAGAGCATTCGAGGTCCGCGCGGCGGCATGATCTTATGCGAAGAAGAGGAGCACGCCAAGGCCGTAGACAAATCGGTGTTTCCTGGCATCCAGGGCGGCCCGCTCATGCACGTTATCGCGGCGAAGGCCGTGTGCTTCTTAGAGGCCTCGAAGCCTTCGTTCAAGGAGTATCAGCGGCAGATCCGGCTGAACGCTTCGGCGTTGGCCGATTGCTTGATCGAGGAGGGCTTCCGCATTGTGAGCGGCGGCACCGATTCGCACCTGATGCTGGTGGACCTGCGCCCGTATGGTGTGACCGGCAAGGCCGCGCAGGTGGTCTTGGACAAGGTCCAGATCACGTGCAACCGCAACTCGATCCCCTTCGACCCCGAAAAGATGTTCGTGACGAGCGGCATTCGGCTGGGCACTCCTGCGGTGACGACGCGGGGGATGAAGACGGAGGAGATGCGGATCATCGCGGCGATGATCGCCCGGGCGCTGCGCCATTCGGAAGACGAGGTGGAGTTGGAGCGCGTGCGGAAGTGGGTGATCGAGCTGACGGGCAACTTCCCGATTCACCGGGGTTGAGGTGCCTAAGCCTTCAGGGCACGAGAGAACTCCTGATGGGAGATGCCGGCACGCTTCAATAGCCCATGCACCTGGCGCGAGTTCCTTGTGATTCGGAACCGAAAGCGGTGGCTTGGTTGCGTGGTACAATATCATGTGGTTGCCAGTCTGATGATCGACGATGTAGCCCAGTCGTTCTAACGCCTTCACCGCCTGTCTGCCTGAGACACCGGTGAACTTCAGACCGCGACTTCCTCCACCAAGACTGCGTGGGCAGGCACGCGATAGGGCGTACCGTGCTTCTGAAGCACGAGCAGGTAGCCCTGGATGGCGTCGCGGATGTTCGTCTTGGCCTCGTCAAGCGTCTTCCCTTGGCTCAGGCATCCGGGCAGAGCGGGGACTTCGGCGACGTAGCCTTCGTAATCACTGTCGTAGCTGAACACGACTTGGAACTTCATGAGCTGAGTATACGCGCCACGCGGACCGAGGCGGTTGGCTCCCATTCTGACGACCACCCCGCCCTTCGGCCGCCCCTTCACAGGAAGGGTAAAGTGCCCACACCATGGCCGCGTCAACGTCTTCCCCAGGATTGGTCCGTCAGATCGGGCTTTGGAGCGGGGTGGCCGTCGTGGTCGGCTCGACGATCGGTTCGGGCATCTTCCGCAGCCCAGCCGGGATCGCCGAGAAGCTCCCCGGCCCGGGACCCATGCTGGCCGTGTGGATCGTCGGCGGTTTGTTCGTCTTGTGCGGTGCGCTGACTCTGGCCGAGGTGGGCAGCGCCTATCCCTACTCGGGCGGGCCTTACGTGTTCATCCGCGAGGGCTACGGGCGATTGGCGGGCTTCTTGTTTGGCTGGGCGCAACTCGTTCTCATCCGACCGTCGGCGGTCGGTGCCGTGGCGCTGGTGTTCGGGGAATACGCCATGCGGCTGACCAACACTCCCGGCGACGATCCCGCCTTCGCCCGAGGCGCCGCCGCACTAGCTGTGGGCGCGATTCTCGCCGTCACCTGGGCGAACATCCGAGGCGTGAAGTTCGGCACGGGCATCCAGAACCTGACGACCGTGGCCAAGGTGGCGGGACTGCTGGTGCTGATCGTGCTGGCGTTCGCCATCGGACTACCCAAGACGGGCGGGAACTACGCCCCGCTGGCGCCCACGGGCAGCTTCACGCCATCTCTGTTCGGGCTTGCGCTGGTCTCGGCGCTGTGGGCTTACGACGGTTGGTCGGATTGCTCGTTCGTCGCCGGCGAGATGACCAACGCCAAGCACAACGTGCCTTTGGCGATTCTGTTTGGGACGGCCATCATCATCGTCGTTTATCTGCTGGCCAACATGGCGTACCTGGCCGTGTTCTCGGTGCAGGAGATCGCCGGCAGCCAGATCATCGCCGCCGACTCGATGGGCTCGCTCGTCGGGCCGGCGGGCGTCACGTTCATCGTGGCGACGGTTATGCTCTCGACGTTCGGCACGCTGAACGGCTCGATGCTCACCGCACCGCGCATCTTTTTCGCCATGGCCGAGGACAAGCTGTTCTTCCAGCCTCTGGCGCGGGTTCACCAGACGTTCCGGACGCCTCACATCGCCGTGGCGCTCTCGGGTTCGTTGGGAGTGACGTACGTCTTGGTGGCGTCGGCGTTCCACGGGTCCTCGGCGTTCGCCGCGCTCACCGATGCGTTCGTGATCGGCATCGTGCCGTTCTACGCCCTCGCCGTGGCATCGGTGTTCGTCTTCCGCAAGCGGTCCAGGGGAGCGGCACCCGTCCTCGAGGGCGACTCGCTGACCGACCCGATCGAACCGGGCCACCTGGAAGCGCACCCCCACGCCTACGCTCCATCCATGCGCGTGCCCCTGTTCCCGATCACGCCGCTCCTGTTCATCGGTTCGACGCTGTTCCTGTTGATCAACTCGCTGCTGGACACCGGTTCGCGGGTGGCGACGTTGATCACGTTGGGCATCGTCCTCCTGGGCATCC
>JACFNW010000291.1 GCA_019454665.1 Fimbriimonadaceae bacterium
CTATTTGACGGCTCCCTGCAGTTGCAGCCTCTCGCCACCCAGGGACATGAGCACGAACGAGGCGATGAGCAACACCTCGAACCAGACGTACAGGTTGAAGATGTCGCCCGTCAGGAAGGCTCCACTCACGCCCATCAGCAAGATGAGCGTCAGCGGATAGAAGCCGAACGACTCACGGTCGGAGTCAATCCCCGAGAACGAGTAGATCTGCACGGCGACCGCGATGACCCCCGTGGCGAGGAGCATGATGCCCGCCAAGCGGTCCGCAACAAACGCGATCCCGAAGGGCGCCGGCCAGTTCCCAAACCCCAGGACGAGGATTTCGCCGGTCTGGGTTCGGGCGAAGATCATCCCGTTCACGACGGCCAGTGCGATCGCACCCAACAGGGCCACCCACCGCTGGGCGGATACGGACTTCCACAGGAGCAGCGAGGACGCCGCCGCGACCATCGGGACCAACACGGGGAAGACCAGCAGGTTCATTCCTCGGTCATGTCCTCCAAGGCTCCCGAGCCGACGGCTTCGTAGGTGCGGCGCACGAGGGCCAGGGCAAAGGCGAGCACGGCGAACCCGATGACGATGGCCGTGAGGATCAGGGCCTGCGTCAGGGGATCGGCGAAGGGTGGCTCCACGGTCTTGGCGCCCTTGGGCACGAGCGGGGCGCGGGACCGAACGATGCCGCTGGACGTGAAGATGAGCAGGTTGGCGGCGTTGCCGATCATGGCCAGGCCGATGAGCAGCTTGACCATCGTCTTGCGGAGCATCATGTACAAGCCGCCCGCGTAGAGCGCTCCGATGGCCAAGGCGAGCAACCACTCCATCAGCGTTCCTCCGCCTTGCTCAGGATGATCGAGAGCGTCACCGAGAGCACCACGAGATAAACGCCGACATCGAAGAGAAACGGCGTCCCGATCTCGACCGCGATCCCTTCGGGGCCATGCCACGAGATCCAAACGCCCGTCATGAACGGCTTGCCCTGGGCCATGCCGATCACCCCGGCGGCAGCCGCGCACAGCAGCCCGGCACCCATGAGCGTCCTCAGGTCCACGCGGATGACGCGCCGCACCGAACGCGGCTGGAACGCCATCGCGTAGAGCGCAAACCCTGCCGCCGCCACCAAACCGCCGGTGAATCCGCCGCCGGGTTCGTTGTGGCCGCGCCAGAGCAGGAAGAGCGAGAACACCAGCAGCAGGGGCAGCATCGCCCGCGCCACCGAGGCCAGGATCACCGAGTAGATGCGCCACCTCCCGTCCGCTTGGCCGACCACAAGGCGACGACGCCCAGACCCGCCAGCGCCAGCACCGTGATCTCGCCCATGGTGTCCAATCCCCGGAAGTCCACCAGGATCACGTTCACGATGTTGCGCCCGTGAGCGAGCGGGTAGCTGTTCTCGACGAAGTAGGCGGCCACGGGCTCGCCGAACCGCCGCTCGGCGGCCACCAGACAAAGGAATCCCATCGCCGCGCCGAAGACGGTGGCGACCGCCGCATCCCCCAACCGCGTTGGCAACGTCGAAGCCCGCTGAAACTTGGGCAGATGGATGAACGTGAGGACGAACAGGATGACGGTGAGAATCTCGACCGCGATCTGCGTCATGGCCAAATCGGGTGCGCCGAGCAACACGTAGGTGAGCGCGACACCGAACCCGACGACGCCGAGGATGACGACCGCGCTCAGCCGCGACTTGCTGTGGGCGGCGCCGATCACGCCGGTGAGCATCGCAACCAGCAAGAGGACCTCGTGCGGCCGGACGTCGAACGGGCGGTTGGGAAAACCGGGCGTCCAGCGGAGCATCGCGGCGGCCAGAAGGACCAACGTGGTGCCGATGGTGGTTTGGAGGTAGACGCGCAATCGTCCCGATTGCACCAGGCTGGTGAACGTCTCCGCCAAGCGGTTTGCGCCCGCGATCGCGGCGTCATAGGCTCGTTCACAGCCGAATGCTCCCTTGCGTTCAGCGCCCCAAGCCACGGCACGATCGCTGGCCCGCGCGCCAATCAGGCCAAGCAAAATGCACGCCACTCCCAGCCCAAGAGCCAGATTGAACCCGTGCCACAGCGACCAGTGGCCTTGGTAGCCAGGCATCACCGAGTTCGCGGCTGCCGCCCCGACGAACCCCTCCAGCCACGCGGGGGCGCACCCGAGGCCCACACCCAGCAAGCCGAGCACCATCGGGCCGAGCCACAGTCCCGGGCTGCCTTCGTGGGCGTCGGGCTGCGACGGCGTGCCGCGGAAGATGCGCCAACCCACGACGAATGCGACCCAAGCGAAGGCGACGGCGGCCAGGCTCAGGGCACCCGCCTGAACGGCGGCCAGCGGCGAGGAAAGCGCCGCCTCGAACGCCATCTCTTTGGCCAAGAAGCCCATCGGCGCGACACCGAGCATCGAAAGACCTGCGAGCAACGCGGCGAAGCCCGTGACCGGCATTTGCCGCCCGAGGCCGGAGAGCGCCCGGATGTCCCGCGTCCCCGTCCCGTGGTCCACGGCGCCAGCCACCAAGAACAGCGCGCCCTTGTACAACGCGTGAGCCAGAAGGAACGCCATCGCCGCGCCCGCCGCCTTCTCGCCGCCGATGCCCAAGGCCAGCACCAGGGTTCCGAGCGCCGCGACCGTGGTGTACGCCAGGATGCGCTTGAGGTCGTACTGGATCAGGGCGAGCCCGCCGCCGACGACCATCGTCGCGCCGCCGACTGCGGTGAGCGTGACCTCCCAAATCTGAGTGCCGCCGAGGGTCGGGCTCAGGCGAGCGAGCAGATAGACGCCCGCCTTGACCATCGTGGCCGAGTGCAGGTAGGCGCTGACCGGGGTCGGCGCCTTCATCGCATTGGGCAGCCAGAAGTGGAACGGGAACTGGGCCGACTTGGTGAAGCAGCCGATCGCGACGAGGGCGAACAGCCCCGCGTAGGCGGGATGGCCGGCGAGGCTCGGCAGGTTGGAAATCTCGTAGGTTTGCGCGGCCTGCCCCATCCACACGAGCCCGGCCAACAGGGCCAGCCCGCCGCCGCCCGTGACCACGAGCGCCTGAATCGCTCCGCGCCGCGACCCCTCCTCGTCCGAGTTGAACCCGATGAGCAGGAAGGAACTCACGCTCGTCAGCTCCCAGAACACGAACAGCAGGATCAGGTTGTCCGCAAGGACCACGCCGAGCATGGAACCCATGAAGAACAGCAGGGAAGACAGCAGACGCCCGGCGCGTGGGTCACCCTTCATATACTCGCCCGCATATACGAGCACCAGCCCGCCGATGCCCGTGATGAGCAGCCCGAACAGCAGGGCCAGGCCATCGAGCCGGAAGGCGAGGTTCAGGCCGA
This sequence comes from Fimbriimonadaceae bacterium, assembly GCA_019454665.1. Taxonomy (GTDB): domain Bacteria; phylum Armatimonadota; class Fimbriimonadia; order Fimbriimonadales; family Fimbriimonadaceae; genus UBA2387. The sequence goes on from JACFNW010000291.1 coordinate 3,309, forward strand.
TCTCGGGAACCCAGGGCTGGTTCCAATTGGGCGGGTCGGCGTTCACCGCAGGGGACAGCGACGCCATCCAGGCAAACAGGCCGAAGGGGAGGAGGGACAACAGCCACCCGGCGCGGTGGGCGAGGAGTCGGCTGGTTTGTGGCGCAAGGAGGGCTAGGGCGAAGATGGCGGTGACGGCGATCAGCGGCTCCATCCCTGGTCCATGCCGGGGCTTCCCGGTTCGCAGGAATGGTACCTGCGAGGCGGATGACGACGTGACGACGACGGTGCGCCGGATGCCAACCGAACGTAACTCGATCCTATCAGAATGATGTACATTCTGACCACAATCTCAGCTAGACTTGAGTTCACAAATGAATCATCAAAGGGCCTATCAGAGATCGCATCCGTGGCTGACTTTCGAACTCGATCTGGCGCGTGCGCCAATCGAACTCTGGTTGCGGCTGGGAGAGGCGTGCTCGAAGT
>JACFNW010000292.1 GCA_019454665.1 Fimbriimonadaceae bacterium
TGATAGGATAGGTGCATGCTTCTCGCCGCCGGCCTCGCCCTTTCGCTCGCCGCCGCCCTGCCCACGGGCAAGTCCATGGTGCCGATGACGTTCGGCGACACGACGTTGGAGGTCTACGCCTACAAGCCGCCCACGTTCAAGGGCGAGCGTTTGATCTTCGTGTTTCACGGCACGTTGCGCAACGCGGACGAGTACCGCGACCACGCCGTGGCGATGGCCGACCGGTTCAACGCGATCGTGGTCTGCCCGAAGTTCGACGCCGAACGGTTCCCGAGCATCCGCTACCAGCGGGGCGGCGTGGTCAAGCCCGATGGGAGCGCGGCGAAGCCCGACGAGTGGACCTATGCCTACATCCCGCGCATCGCCGAGCAGATCCGCAAGATGGAGCGCAACCCGGGCATGCCGTTCACGTGCATCGGGCACTCGGCGGGCGGCCAGTTCGTGGTGCGCATGGCGGCGTTCATGAACCCCGGGGCCGAGCGCCTGGTGGCGGCCAACCCGGGTTCGGCGCTCTTCCCGACCCGCGAGAAGCCGTTCGGCTACGGGTACGGCTCGCTGCCGGCGGAGCTTTCGAACGATGGGGTCATCAAGGCCTACTTGGCCCGGCCCCTGACCATCTACCTGGGCCTGTTCGACAACGCGCCGGACGAGTACTTCGACGACAGCGAGGAGGCGATGAAGCAGGGCGGCTCGCGCTTGGAGCGGGGCGTGAACGTGTTCAAATACGCGCGCGACTTGGCTCAGGCGCGGGGGTGGGACTTCAACTGGCGCATCGAGTTCGCTCCGGGAGTCGAGCACGACCACGAGAAGATGTTCAACCACGCGGCGTGCGAGCGGGCCCTGTTCGGCATCAGTGGCCTACGCTGACGGGGCGCGTTTGGGGTAAGCATCGCACCCGTGTCTGAAGGTTTGAAAGTCGCCGTCGTCGGCGCGACCGGTGCAGTCGGTTCGGAGATTCTGCGTCTGCTTGGCGACCGCAAGTTCCCGGTTCGCGAGGTGGTTCCCCTGGCGTCCGCCCGGTCGGCGGGGAAGTCGGTGGTTGCCGCGGGCCGCGAGTGGATGGTGCAGCCGCTCGGCCCTGCTTGTTTCGATGGCGTGGATGTCGCGTTCTTTTCGGCGGGCGCCTCGCGGAGCAAGGAGTACGCGCCGTTGGCGGTCGAGGCGGGCGCCTTGGTGGTGGACAATTCGAGCGCGTTCCGCATGGACCCCGACGTGCCGCTGATCGTGCCGGAGATCAACGCGGACGCCATGCTTCCGCACCACCGGATCATCGCGGTCCCGAATTGCAGCGCGATCATCCTTCTGATGGCCGTCGCCCCGCTGCGCGCATTGGGCCAGATTCGGCGGATCATCGTCAGCACGTACCAGAGCGCGAGCGGCGCGGGGGCGGCCGCGATGGAGGAGTTGCGGTCGCAAGCCGAGGACGTCTTGGCCGGGCGTCCCGCGCAGCCGTGTGTCTTCGATCAGCCGATTGCGTTCAACTTGTTCAGCCACAACACCCCCATATCCGACGATGGCTTCAACGGCGAAGAGCGGAAGGTGATCGAGGAGTCGCAGAAAATTCTGGGCATGCCGGACCTGTGGGTCACTCCGACCTGCATTCGCGTCCCCGTGATGCGGGCGCATTCCGAGTCCATCACGGTGGAGTTCGAGGGCGACGCGCCCGGCGAGGAAGCGGTTCGCGAAGTGTTGGCGAAGGCCGCGGGTGTGCGGGTCGTGGACGATCGCGCCGCGAACCGCTTTCCGACGCCGCTGGAAGCTTCCGGACAGGACGACGTATTGGTGGGCCGCATCCGTCGCGATCCGTTCGATCCGCGTTCGATGTCGCTGTTCGCTTGCGGCGACCAGTTGCTCAAGGGCGCGGCGCTGAACGCGTTGCAGATCGCGGAAGCGCGTCTCTCGCGCTAGTTGCTCGCGGGGTCCGGTGCGGGTTCTTCGGCGGCCGGCTTCTCGGCTTCGGGGGCTTGGTGGTGCACGGCCTCAAAGCCCCAGCGGATCACCAGCGTTACGGCAGCGACCGTGATGCAAGAATCCGCGATGTTGAAAACGGGGAAGTTGATCAGCCGAAACCACAGCATATCGGTGACTTTCCCCAGCCAGACGCGGTCAATGAGGTTGCCGAATGCGCCGCTGGTCAGCAGACCGAGCGCGGCGTGGACGTAGGGTGGTTCGTGGGTGGCTCGGCGACTGTAAAGGACCGCGCCGATGCAGATGGCGATGGCGATCGGGGCCGTGAGCACCCCCATGCCTTGGAACATGCCGAACGCCACGCCGCGATTGTAAGTGAGCGTGAACTCGAAGACCCCCGGCCACGGGTAAGGCATGGTCTGCCCCTCGTGGAAGGCCGCCCGGACCCAAGCCTTGGAAACCTGATCGGCAACGAGCGTCAGCATGCACGTTGCCCAAAACGCCCAGCGCACCTAGACCACGCCCTCCGGGGCATAGATGATGCGGTGGCAGCCTTGGCACACGACGACTTTGCCTTCTTGAGCGGCGGCCATGGTGCGTGCGGGAATCTGGACGCCGCATCCGCAGCGGCCCGCCTCGACGATCGAGAGCCCGATGCCGTGGTTGGCCTTGCAGATCGTTTCATATTTCTGCACCAGACTTGAATCAATCTGCGTCAGCATCGTCGGCCGCATCTCCAGGCGCTTCTTGTACTCCGCCTCGAGTTTTTCCCGAGCGGGACCTTCTTTGGCGCGGTATTCGGCGAGTTGGGCTTCGCGCGCGGCGATGGCGTCCTCGACCACTTTGGAAGCCGCTTTGGCGGGCGGGACCTCTTCCATCAGCTCGAGCAGGCGTTCGTCGGCCGCCTCGCGTTGCCGCTTCAGCGCCGCGATCTCCTTTTCGATGGCCGCGATTTCGCGTGGGTTGACGACCTTGCCCGAGTACAGTTCGGCCTCGAACTTCTTGATCTTGGCCTCGGTGGCTTGGTTTTGGCTTTCCAACTCGCGCTGTTCGCCGGTGAGGCGGCTGGTTTTCTCCAGCGTCGCGGCGTGGTCGGTCCGGATCTTCTCGATCTGCTCCTGGAGGCGCTTGCCGCCGTCGAGCTGGCTCAGCCTCGCCCGAATCTCGCGAAGGGAAGCGTCCAGCGCGTGCACTTTGGCCAGCTTGCGCAATTCGGGGAGGGACATAGGGACATTATGCCTGAAGGTCGGCCCGCTCTTTGGACAATCGAGCGACCATCGCGGCGTCCTCGGAGAACTTGAACGACATCGCCAGGTAGATCGCGTACATGGCGGCGTAGGCGAGGGAGAAGGCCAGCACGGTCTGGTGGGCGTTGCCGCTTCTGCCGAACGCGAACAGCGCTCCGCCAACGACGATGAACAGCCCGATCTGCCAGAACAGGTCTTCCCGTTGGCGCTCGGCAATGTAGAGCGTTCGCGAGAGCGGGCTGGCGGTGAACTGCATCAGGAAGTAGGGCGTGAGCAATTGGGCGAACTCGCCGGATTGCCGCCAGCGGGCTCCTAAGACGAATGCGAACAAGTCTGGGCCGAAAAGCGCAACAATTCCGAAGATGGGAATCGAGACCATCGCGAGTCGCTTGGCCGTTCGGAGCCACAGGCGGCGGCAAGATCCCGTGCGCCTGAACTCTTCGCTCGCGCGCTGGCGGAAGACATCGGAGAAGGCGCTGCCGATGACCGAGGCCGGGCTGGCGAGCACGCGTTGCGTCTGGTTGTACTGACCGACCACCGCTTCGCCGAGGAACTTCGTCATCAGGAAGACAGGCATTTGAACGGTCAGCACGTTGATGCCATCCG
>JACFNW010000293.1 GCA_019454665.1 Fimbriimonadaceae bacterium
CATTCAAGGAAAACTGCCCAGACGTGCGCAACACGAAAGTCGTGGACATTATCCGCACGCTTGAAAGCTACAACGCCAAGGTGGACGTTTACGACCCCTGGATCAGTGTGGACGAGGCCGAGCACGAGTACGGCTTGAAGTGCCTTCGTGATGTGCCCGCGATGGGTGAATACGCCGCCGTGCTCGTCGCTGTAAGTCATCGACAGTTCGCGGAGCTCGGCGAACGCGGTATCCGGGCCTTCGGCCAACCCGGCGCGGTGATCTTCGATGTAAAGAGCCAACTGCCCCTCGGCGCTGCCGACGGGCGCCTCTAGAGGCGGCACGAAATGAAGATTCTGCTCACCGGCGCCGCTGGCTTCATCGGCATGCATACCGCCTTGCGCCTGCTGGACCGCGGCGACGTGGTGGTCGGCGTGGACAACCTCAACGACTACTACGATGTCTCCCTCAAGGAAGCGCGGCTCGCACGCCTTCAAGCTCATTCACGCTTTTCATTCCGTAGGTTAAGCGTGGAAGACCGGGAAGCAATGGCCGCGGTCTTTCTCCAGGAGCAACCGCAACGCGTGATCCATCTGGCGGCCCAAGCCGGCGTCCGGTACTCGCTGACGAACCCGCACGCGTACATCGACGCAAACTTGCAGGGCTTCATCAACATACTGGAAGGCTGCCGGCATAACGAGGTAGAGCATCTTGCGTACGCGAGCAGTTCCAGCGTTTACGGAGGGAACACGGCGCTTCCCTTTTCGGAACACCAGAACGTTGATCACCCCGTCAGCCTTTACGCCGCGACCAAGAAGGCGAACGAGCTCATGGCCCACACGTACAGTCATCTGTTCCAACTGCCCACGACGGGGCTGCGCTTCTTCACGGTGTACGGTCCATGGGGCCGCCCGGATATGGCCCTGTTTCTTTTCACGCGAGCCATGCTCGCCGGGCGGCCTATCGACATCTTCAACAACGGTCAGATGGTGCGCGACTTTACCTATATCGACGACATCGTCGAAGGCATCATCCGGGTCATCGACAAGCCGGCAGTTCCGTCAGATTCATTCGACGCTGTCCAGCCAGACCCCAGTACGAGCAATGCGCCCTATCGCGTGTTCAACATCGGGAACAGCCAGCCCACGCCGCTGATGGAGTACATCCACGCGCTCGAACAGGCGACCGGCATCGAAGCGAACAAGAACTTCCTGCCGATGCAGCCCGGCGATGTTGCGGCCACCAGTGCCGACACCTCCGAGCTCGATGCATGGATCGGCTTCAAGCCGAATACGAGCGTGCGAGTGGGTGTGCGCCGCTTTGTCGAGTGGTATCGCAAGCACTACAACACTCAATGAAAATCTCTATTTTCGGAACCGGGTACGTGGGGCTCGTGTCTGGAGCCTGCCTTGCCGAGGTCGGACATGAGGTCGTCTGCATGGACGTCGACGACGTCAAGATCGCTCAACTGAAACAGGGGCAACTCCCGATATGGGAGCCCGGGTTGGACGCGATTGTGGCTCGCAACGTCGCCGAGGGCCGTCTGTCGTTCACTCCGGACGTCGCTCGCGCGGTGGAGCACGCGGACTTGCAGTTCATCGCGGTGGGCACCCCGCCCGACGAAGATGGCGCCGCCGACCTCCAGTATGTCTTGGCTGTTGCAGAATCGATCGGTCGCCATATGTCCGGCTACAAGGTCGTCGTCAACAAATCGACCGTACCGGTCGGCACGGCCGATAAAGTGGAGGCGCGCCTGGGCGAGGTCCTTGCAGCACGCGGCGTGCAGATTCCTTTCGACGTCGTGTCCAATCCGGAATTCCTCAAGGAAGGCGCCGCCGTTGCGGACTTCCTGAAGCCGGACCGTATCATCATCGGCACGCGCTCCCAGCGTGCCCGGGCGCTGATGCAGGAACTGTATGAGCCTTTCAATCGGAACCACGAGCGCACCCAGTTCATGGAGGTTCGGAGCGCCGAACTAACAAAGTACGCGGCGAACGCGATGCTCGCCACCAAGATCAGCTTTATCAACGAATTGGCGAACTTGGCGGAGTTGCTGGGGGCGGACATCGAGGAAGTCCGCAAAGGCATTGGCGCTGATCCCAGGATCGGCTATCACTTCATCTATCCGGGCTGCGGGTACGGAGGCAGTTGCTTCCCCAAGGACGTGCAGGCCCTGGAAAGAACGGCAACCCAGATCGGCTACGAGGCCCGGCTTCTACAGGCGGTGGAAGCGATCAACCTGCGACAGAAGCAGACGCTGTTCAAGAAGCTCGCGAAGCACTTCGGCGGTTCTGGCAAGCTGGACGGCAAGACGATTGCGGTCTGGGGCTTGGCATTCAAGCCGAATACCGATGACATGCGCGAGGCGCCGAGCCGAACATTGATGGAGGCCTTGTGGGCGGCGGGCGCGAGGGTCCGGGCTTTCGATCCCGTCTCGATGAACGAGGCACGGAGGATCCATGGCGAGCGCGCCGACCTTGAGCTGACCGCGGACAAGTATGCGGCCCTCGACGGGGCGGACGCCCTCGTGATTTGCACCGAATGGCAGCAGTTCCGTGCCCCGGATTTGGACGAAATGGCGCGCCGCATGGCGCGCAAGACAATCGTGGACGGACGGAACATCTATGCACCGGAGCGACTTCGCGCCGCCGGGTGGACCTACTACTCGGTCGGTCGACCCACCTGACGAAGAGCCATGGCCAGGAACCTAATCGACAAGGCGTTCACGCGCAACGTCTTCTTTAGCTACGGCGCGCAGGCCCTGAAGATCGGTCTCGGCTTTGCCTGGATGACGGTGCTTACCAAGTCCGCGGGAATCGGGCTGTATGGGATGGTAGCCCTCCTGACATCTCTGTCAGGCCTGCTCACCAACTTCTTGAGCTTCCGTACAAACGAGGCGGTGGTCAAGTTCTATAAACGTGGCGAGCACGAGCACGCGCCGGGACTTTGCCGACTCGCTCTCGTAGCGGGGCTTTCGCTCGATCTGGCGGTCGCCCTGCTCATATTCGGTCTCGTTCGCCTATTGGCCGACCCCGTTGCGGACGCGCTGCTCAAGGATCCGCGCGCCGCAGCCGCAGTTGGCGCCTACGCGTGGGTGGTCTCGATCACCTTTATACGGGGCACCGGGGTTGGTCTCCTGACTGCACAGGAGAAGTTCAAGGTTGTGAACGTCCTGTCGGTCGTTGAACAGGCGATCAAGCTGGCGCTCCTGATTGTGGTGATTCAGCTCGGCATTCCGTTGTCGCTGGAAACCGTCATCTGGATTATTGTGGCGTCCGCCGCAGTGGTCACAGCTCTGATTGCCGCGCGGCCTTTTGTCGAACTGCTGGGACGCCTCCGCCACGTAAGTGTCCCAGGCGGCGAGTTCCCTCAGTACGCGCGGTTCTCGCTCAGTACGTTCGTTTCGTCGACGCTTAAGGTGGGCAACCAAAACGTGGACACGATGATCCTAGGTTTTCTGACCGACCCTACGAAGGTCGGCATCTACAGTCTCTTCCGACAATTCCTGAACCCGCTGACGATCGCCGTAGGGCCGTTTTACGAACAAATCTACCCAAGATTTGTGAAGGCAGTTGCTTCCGACGAAACGGCCGCGGTTCGGCACACGATTCACCAAACCAACAAGCTCCTTTCCAAGTGGTCCGCTCTTCTCCTTGCCGGCATCGTCCCGATCACGATTGCGTACGCTTGGTACATCCATCTGCGTCCTTCAGCGAACTACGTCGCCGCATTCCTGTTCATGGCCGGGAGCGCCTGGTTGGTGCAGAGGCTCTGGT
>JACFNW010000294.1:0-1505 GCA_019454665.1 Fimbriimonadaceae bacterium
GAATCGCCACGGTACAGTACTTGGCCGACCGCTTGATCGAGCGCGGCATCGCCATCGTCCGTCCGCCGGGCGGACACGCGGTGTACTTGGACGCCAAAGACTTCTACCCCCACATCCCGCCGCTGGAGTATCCGGCGCAGGTCTTGGTCAACGAGCTTTACGTTGCCGGTGGCGTACGGGGTGTCGAGATCGGCAGCGTGATGTTCGGGCGTTGCGTGGACGGTGTCGAGCAGCCGGCCCAACAAGAACTCGTCCGCTTGGCATTGCCCAGGCGCGTTTACACTCAGGCGCACGTGATCTACGTCGCGCAGGTGTTGGAGGAACTCCACGACAACCGGGGCTCGGCTCGCGGGCTGCGCATCGTGAAGCAACCGCCATTCCTCCGCCACTTCACCGCCGAGTTGGAACCACTGGACTGATCGGGCGTTGGGAAGCAACGCATAATGGAATAGTGAGAAGGTGCATCGCTTGGATCGGAGCAGGGCTTCTGCTCGCGGGGTGTGGCGGCGCTGGAACGTCCACCGGCTTGGGCGGCAACAGTTCGCTTGGCGGAGGCATGACGTCCGGGTCGTCGTTCGGCAGCATGTCGCCCCAACAGAACACCGGGATCGAGCAGGGCAAGCGGTTCGCGCTGTTCGCTACGGATTCAACCCAAGCAGTGTTCGAGCAGGTGTGGGTCACCGTTTACGAGGTGGCGTTGGTGCGCGGCGGTTCGGCGACGGCCGTGTATCAGGACGACCAAGGCCGACGCATTGATTTGCGGGCCTTCGACGGCAAAGCTGCACAAGCCGTCTTTCTGGGCGAGGGGGCACTCGGTGCCGGGGACTTCGATTCGTTCCGGGTCGTTTTGGGCGACAAGGTCGAGACGTTCGCCAAGGGCTCGGCCGTCCCCAAGGAGTACTCGTTGACCGGCGCCCGCTCGGGCAAGGCAACGGTCCAGGCGCCTCTATCCAACCGCCGCAAACTTCGCGGCGGGTCGGACGATCTGGTGGTGGATTTGAACTCCGCCAAGTGGGAATGGTCCGGCCAAAGCGTCAAACCCGTGGTCCAAGAGGGTGCCGAGTTGAAGCTCGAAGAGACGCAGGGACAGCTCGACGCCGACTTCGTCGGACAGGTGAGAGACGTGGCCGAAAATGGGCCGACCCGCTCGCTGTCCTTGCTCGATCGCGGCGGGCGAACGGTTCGCGTATTGCTGGACGAGGACGCCGTCGTCGTTCGTCCCGATGGCTCGGCGGCGACGCTCGAACGCGACGCCTTCGTGGTCGTTCGCGGCCCGTTCGACATGAGGGCGCGAGCCATCCGGTCCCATACCGTGATCGCCCTGCCCGAGCGAAAGGCGGGCGAAGTCGCGCACGGCATGGCGAGCATGGCCAAGGAAGGCGAGTTCACGCTCAAGGTTCAACAGGCGCGCGGCTTCACGCCCGACCGGGTGACGATGCGCGTCCTGGTGGATGGGCAAACCAAGTTCGTCGGCGACCGGGGGGCGGCGCTCTCGGCCGAGCAGT
>JACFNW010000294.1:1515-3745 GCA_019454665.1 Fimbriimonadaceae bacterium
CGCGTTCAGTCGCAGAAGCTGGTGGCGGTCAGCCTCGATGGAGACCTTTCTCCGGTCGAAGGCGTGGTGAAGGCGAGGTTGGTCCGCGTTGGTCGCTAGACTGCTGGTCCTCCTGGTCGCCGTCTGCGTTTTGGGTTGCGGGTCGAATCGGCCTGCAGACACGCCATCGCCGAGTCAGGTCGCCCAATCGAACGAGGAGGCACCCGTCGGTCAAACGCCAATTGAAGAAGAGGCCGAAGCGCCACCCATCGCCAACGCAACCGATCCCGCGACCATCGAGATCCACACGCTGGACGGCCAAAAGGATCGCCGTGAAGTGACCGTGGCCGACCTGGGTATCGAGGACATTCCCGTGACCCGGCCCAAGGATGCCGTCTTGGTCAAGGACCCGCCCACGCTGATCGTTCGCGAACACGCCAAGTGGACCGAGTACGTTTCGAATTGGCGTTCGAACCTCGACCCCGAGGCGGCGATGCGCCTCTACGGCGACCAGTGCGAGACGATCAGCCTGACGACTCAGGATGGCAAGTCCATCGGCGCCGGCCAGACCGCCGAAGGCAACGAGCTGCGCATCGTCATCGAGCAGCAAGAAGGCGGGATTCTCATCCAAGAGACGGTCCGCGTGAGCACGGTCGGATGGTAGGTCCTGCGAGACGTTTGTCCGCCGTGCTACGTTGAGCCATTCATGCCCCGCCCAAAACTCAGAGTCCCGATTGGAGGGACGGTCCTGTTGGCCGCCTCGGTGGGATGGCACAGCTTGCTGGAGCACTGGCGGCGGACCGTGCTCAGCGCGCTCGGCGTTCTGGTGGGCACCCTCGCCGTCGTCCTGTTGATCAGCGTTGCCAAAGGGGTTCAGCGAAGCGTCACTCAGCAGATCGAAGACCTCGGGGTCAACCTGCTGATCGTGTTGCCGACCAGGATTCAAGAGGGCTCGATGTTCAGCCCCAACCTGGCGGGAATCAGCTATCTCAGCGAGGCCGATGTCGCTGCCGTGCGGCAGGTGCCAGGCGTGCGACTGGCCTCGCCGCTGATGTTCGTCGGCGGTGCCGTGCGTGTGGAAGAGCGGATCAGCCCCAGCACGTTCGCCATCGCCGCCCAGCCCGAGTGGTTCAGCATCCGCCCCGTCGAGTTGTCCGAAGGGCGAACGTTCGGACCCGAGGATGCCGGCAGGCCGGTCTGCGTGATCGGCTCGCTCGCCAAGGGCTTCCTGTTTGGCGCGGGTCCCGCGTTGGGCAAAACCATCGAGGTCGCCGGCACCGAATACAAGATCGTCGGCGTCACGGTGGACAAGTCGGCCGAAGGCGACGATCTGTTCTCGATGGGCGGTTTCGAGAACATCGCCTACGTGCCGTACGACTTCGTGCGCGACCACGTGCCAAACCCGCAGGTGCACCGCATCATGATCCAGACGGCCCCCGATCGGGAGCCGAAGTCGCTGGTGGCCGCGGTGGAATCCGCCTTGAGCGAGCGGTTGGATCGGGACATGTTCTCGGTCTTGACTCAGCGGGACCTGCTGAAGTTGGTCTTCCAGATCATGGACTTGCTCACGTGGTTATTGACCGGCCTGACTTCGATCGGGCTCTTCGTGGGCGGCGTGGGCATCATGGTCGTCATGCTGATGATGGTCAACGAACGAGCGAAGGAGATCGGCATCCGCAAGGCCGTCGGTGCGCGGCGTCGCGATGTGTTCCTGCAGTTCGTGTTCGAGAGTGGTGCGATCGGGCTGCTTGGTGGGGGATTGGGAGTGGCCCTAAGCGCGTTGGTGGGGTACGTGTTGGCGCAGACGACGCCCATCAAGCCGATTCTCGGTGTGGAGACCATCGCTCTCGGGTTCGCGGTGAGCGTTGGGGTGGGCATGGTGTTCGGCCTGGTGCCCGCGATGCGCGCCTCGGCAAAGGACCCTGTCGCTTCGCTCCGCAACGAGTCCTGAACAAGAAAGGGCTCCTGCAAAGGAGCCCTTCAGGTTTGCAGCTTTCCGCCGGAAAGCCGTTTGCTAGAAGGCTCACCCAAAGGCCATGCTCCCGGGAGCACCCTTCAGGTCCACTTGGACCGGCTTCACGCCTGCGGCGCTGGCCAGCTTCGTGCCGATCTCGCCAAGCGACTTGGAGGAATAACCCTTCCAAACTTGGCCGATCGTGCCGTCTTTTGCCACCTCGACCACCCACGGCGAGGCCGCTGCCTTGTAGCTGTGGATGATTTTGAGGGAGGGGTCGAAGAGCACGGGGATGGG
>JACFNW010000295.1 GCA_019454665.1 Fimbriimonadaceae bacterium
CAGAGTAGGAGTAGGAATGGAAGACTCTCCCAAGAGGCGGGAGAGCGACTCGAAAGACGATTTGATCGGCTGGGGCGCGAACGGGCGGGCGCAGGTGGACGACCACCTCGACCTCGCGATTCGCTTCTCTCTTCGTTCCATTGCGTCCAACCAACCGACGGAGCCAGAGGGGTGCCGCAAGGGGACGCTCCACGCGGAACGCCGACCAAACAGCCACTCGGGCTCTCTTCTGACCAACCAGTTCGCCCACCTCGCAACTCGAAGGCACCAACCACGACGCCTCGACCTGCTCTCGGCGCGGCTCCAACCAACTCGAGCACCTGCGCCACCGGCGGACTTCTCTATTCAGCTTTTCCGAGCGGGCCAACCAGCCCCGCTTTCCCACCCCGAAGGGTGGAAACCTTCATCCGGCCCGACTCTCCACGCGGCAAAGGAATCGGCCCTGGAGAAACGAGCCTCCAGAGCCAACACAGCCACCGACCGATCGGGACTCGAGGCCCGCACGACCGACCAGGAAGGAGAACAGGGACAGAAAACCGCGCCACCCCTCGCTGCGCCCTCTGGAGAAGGGCGCTCCGGAACGGAACGCTCCGGAGCCAAGAACGCAACTTGATCGTCCAGCCCGGCAGGGCGCCGATTCGACCGGACAGTAGGAGTAGGAGACAGGAAACAAAAAACGGGCGCGGACGGACGCAGGGAGACCGGCCGGCCTGAGCCAAACCTCTGATTTCCTCCAATGCTGCATCGTTGCCATCGCGTTGACCAACCCAAACGGAGGAAGAGGGAGACCGTCGCTTCTCGCGGGCGCTTTCGCGCCGACCATGGGCGGACAACCAACAAGCCGCGCCATGCGCGAGAAGAACAAGTGAAACTCGCCCAACCACGGCGATCTCGAATCCTCTGTTCCTCTCTACGACTGGACCTGGGACCCAACCACGAATCCAAGGCACTCAGGGGCCGGAGCCCGACGAATGAGCCACAGGGGAATGAGAATGCCGGCGACCAACAGGTGAAAGACGTGTGTCTTCACTATCCTCTCCAATGCCACGGGTCTGACGCCCGCTCCATTGATTCTTGTCCAACCAGCAGTCCCGGATTCCACCACTCGCTTCTCTCTCGCGAGCCCATTCGGAGTTCTCTCTTCCGAACGGGAATGGCTTCCGCCGTTTCCGACTTGGACCTATTATCGCACAGGTTTCCCGGGAATGCCAGACTTTTTTGACTTTTTTTGTCTGGATCCTCCCGAGGCCCTCGGCGACCTCGATCCAGACTCATTGTAGCAGGCCCGGGCCCGTTTGCCAAGGCCCCACCGCGGCATCCGGGCAGAAAACTGTTGTAGCTTGTGCTACACTTTGTGGGCCATGAGCGCACACCGCTTCCGCCGCACGCGGAACGACCATGCCAAGGAGACGGCGGAAGACTACGTCGAGCTCATCGCCGCGCTCACCGAGGAGGTGGGCGAGGCTCGGGCCGTAGACTTGGCCGAGCGATTGGGAGTGAGCCACGTGACCGTGACCAAGACGGTTCAGCGGCTCCAGCGCGAGGGCTATCTCACGGTCAAGCCCTACCGCAGCATCTTTCTAACCGAGTTGGGACAGGATGTCGCCCGTCAGGCGCGCGAACGGCACGAGTTGGTGCTCGCCTTCCTGCTGAAGCTGGGCGTTCCAGAAGAGGTCGCCGAGATCGACGCCGAGGGCATCGAGCACCACGTCAGCGCCGAGACTCTGGCCAGCATCCGTCGTTTCTTGGGGTGATTCAGCGTCCATCGCATGCCTCCGTCAGGCCGGGGGTCTCCAGCAGCCGGCGCACGCAGCCGTGCGAGTGCTCGAAGAGCGCCTCGATGAGCGGATTCCACGAATGGTACACGCTCTGCACGTCCGCTTTGGCCACGAACTGCCGACCGAGCGATTCTTCTTGCATCCCGATTTCCTTCAGCCCCGCGACCACCGCGGCGTAGACCTCGGCCCATCGCACCTCGCTGCGCTCGGTGATGCGGTACGCGCCCAGATACTGGACGTGCTCCAGGATCGCGCCCGCCTCTTCGTCGGCCTCGCGCCGAACGGCGTCGCACGGGTTTTCGAACGGCTCCACGCGCCCGCTGGGGATGCACCACCCCCGGTCGCAGATGTTGCACAGCAGCACTTCGTCGCCCTTCCAGGGAAACACGAGCACCGCGAACGGGCGCAACGGCGGGCGGTACGGCGAGGGAAAGAACTCGAGCCGTTGTCTGCCGTATTTGCCGCTTGGGAACTTTTTCAAAACGTCTTCTCTCAGTACCTGACCACTTTCCCCTTCACACGGTTCAAGGGCACCGCTCCGAACTCGCGGCTGTCCGAGCTCATCGAGCGGTTGTCGCCCAGCACCCACACGTAGCCGCGCGGCACCGTGTACGGCTCGAAGAACGGGATGTCCAGCGACTTGTGGTCGGGCAACACCTCTTCGCCTTCGAGCCAGTACACCCTTTTGATGATGTACTCGTCTTCCGTGGCCCCCGTCAGCACGACCACGTCTTTGCGGCGGATCGGACCCACCAGCCAGTACGCGTCGCTGATCCAAACCTTCTGTCCGTCGTGAAACGTGGGCTCCATGCTGGTGCCGCTGACGATGACCGGCCGAACCCGCCGTTGCACGACCAGCACGCCTGCAAGCAAGACGACAAGCAGGAGAGTCAGTCCAGTGACGGCGGAACGGCGCTTCATCGAATTCGGGGAACCTGTGTCACTGTACCGGACAAACCCACCGACGGGCCGCGAAAGTTCCCCCCGAGCGATGTGAGACAATGGGCCCCGATGGCGGCAACCGCACGTCTTGAATCGTCTTTCGAAGGCCACGCGCGGGTCGTTCTGGAGAACTCGGCGCTACGCGTCGAGTTCGACCCGTTCGCGGGTGGGGCGGCCATCGGCATGTTCGACAAGCGCACCGGCAAGGCGATTGCGCGGTGCAAGGGGTTGCGCGTCGCCGCGTTCGGCCGTCCCCATGCACCCGCGCTCTGGACGCTGGACGAGGAACTCGGCGCATGGAGCCTGTTGGTCGTCTCGGGGGGCATCGGCCTGTCGGCCACGTTCACCCTGCACCCCACCGAGCCCAAGATCCAGGTGGATGCGACGCTGCACAACCGGTCGCTGACCGAGCCTATGGACACCGACATCGGTCTCTCCTGGGCCGAAGGAGGCGATCTCGGCGCGTGTCCTGGCGCCCGGTGGGCTCACGACCCGGCCACCGGCTCGGGGCTCGGCGTGCTGGCCGAAGAGGACTTCGCGTTTCGCCCCGAGAGCGGTGGCGTCTGGAAGCACCCCGTCCATTGGCGGCTAGCCCCTCGGCAGAGCCTCGGATTCCGGTGTCTGTGGGTCGCCGTTGCCGAGATGCCCCGGGTGGACGCGCTCACGTCGCGGCTGGCGCTCGGCGTCGGCGAGCAGCTGAGCCTGCGCGTGTTCGCCCCGCTGGCGCAGGGCCGGATCGACCTGATGGCGGGGGGCCAGCCCATGTCCGCCCCGTGCGCGGCTTATCCCGAACACACGCTTTCGCTGGCGTTGCCGCCCGGCACCGAGCGGGTGGCGGTCGTGGGCGAGAAGCGCGACGTGTTGGCTCAATGGCCCGCCGAGCCCTCGCATGCAGTGGAGGGCCTGACGCCCGCGCTCCTTCCCGAGTGGTGGCGGGACGTCCTCGATGCGTCTCGACAAGGAAGCGCCAGCGGGGCGGCCCTTCGTTACGGGCTCTCCGAGGCCGGGCTGC
>JACFNW010000296.1 GCA_019454665.1 Fimbriimonadaceae bacterium
CGTGTTCCGCGTGAACACGTTCAGGACGCCGTTGTAGCGCGCCGGCCCGTAGTGGGCGGACTCAACGAACAGGGCGGTCAGCACGTCTAGGTCGGGCTGAATGCTGCCCAACTCCGTGTTGTCGAGGCTCACGGGGATGGGCGAGATTTCGGCGATGCCCATCTGCGATCCGCCGTCAATGAACCCGGGATACACGTGCAGCCCGCGGCCCTCGATGCGCGTCGCCCCGGTGGGGATCGGCACGCGCTCGCCGACCGCTTCGATCTTGCCGTCGCGGACGATGATCGTGCCGCTCTCGATCGTCGGCCCGCTCACGGGGTGCAGCGTCGCGCCTACGATGGCGTACGCGTTGGACTTTGCAGGCAGCGGAGCCTCGGTCTTGGCGCCTTGGGGATCCAGGTGTGTCTTGATGATCGAGTTGCGGTCCACGCCGAACGCATCGCGCCGCTCGAAGAACACCTCGCCTTCGATGAGCGTCATGGCGCACTTGCTGTAGACGCTCAGCGGGTGACCGTCCCAGATCACGAGGTCGGCGTCTTTGCCCAGTTCGATGCTGCCCGTGCGGTGGTCAATGCCAAGCTGCTTGGCCGGGTTGATGGTCAGCGTTTGGAGGGCTTGCTCTTCGGTCAGGCCACCGAAACGCATGGTCTTGGCCGCATCTACGTTCAGCGCCGTCGTACCGCTCAGACCGTCGGTGTTGATCGAGACGTTGACTCCCGCCTTGGTGCAGATCGCCGCGTTGAACGGGATCGAGTCGTAGCCTTCCAGCTTGAACGACCAGTTGTCCACGAACATCGAGACGCCCACGCCCGCCGCCGCCAGTTCAGGGGCGATCTTGTAGGCTTCGAGAGCGTGCTGCAGGGCACCGATCTTGAACCCAAAGTCCTGCGACAGACGCACCATCATCAGCATCTCGTCGGCGCGGTAGCTGTGGCATTGCACCCACACCTTGCCTTCGAGGATGTCTGCCAGCGTCTGCAGACGCAGGTCCTTGCGCGGCGGGATCGCCTTGGGGTCGCTGGCCTTCTTCGCCTCGTAGGCCTTCCACGCGTCCAAGTACTCGCGCGCCTCGGTGAAGGCCCGTCGGTACAGGGCTTCGACGCCCATGCGGCTTCGGGGGAAGCGGCCCGGGCCCGTGGCCGTGGAACTCTTGCGCGTCACGTTCTCGCCGAGCGCGAACTTGATCATCCGTGGCGCATCCGGGATGACGGCCTCGTGCGGGGCCTTCCTGTACTTGTACTTGATGACCTTGCTCTCGCCGCCCACGCTGTTCGCACTGCCATGCAGGATCAGCGCCGACGTGTGGCCGCTAGCCAGAGCCTGCCAGACGTTGATGCCGCCCAGGTTCAGGACGTCCTCGATGCGGACCTCGGCCGTGATGCTGTCCGAGCCCTCGTTGGTGCCGTCGGAGGCGCGGTGCGAGTGGCCGTCAATGATGCCGGGCGCAACGACCTTGCCGCGCGCGTCTATCACCGCGAAGCCGCGCGGAACCGCCAGGTTCGGACCGATCGCCTCGATCTTGCCGCGGCGGACGAGGATGTCGGCGTTCTCGATGATGCCTTTGGTGGCAGTCAAGATGCGCCCGCCCTTGACGACCGCGTTACCGCCCGTCTGGATCGAGGGCTTGCGATGGGCTTCCAGTTCGAACGGGAACGGCTGGGCGAACGCCAGCGCGCCGAGCGCCACGGCGATTCCTGTTGCAAGGGTCTTCGTCATCGTCCTTCCTCCTTGGCTTCGTACACTTTGCTTCCCGCGACCCAGACCATTTCGACCATGGTCTTCGCGTCGGCGAAGTCGCCGCTCATCAGCGTGAGGTTGGCCATCTTGCCCACCTCGATCGAGCCGAGGCGATCGGACACGCGCAGGATGCTGGCCGGGTTGACGGTCAGCGCCTTGAGCGCCTCCGTTCGCGGCACGCCGGATTGGATCACGCGGCGCACGTTGTTTAGAAACCCGCCCATCGTGTCGCCATCCGAGCTGAACGCTACGGTGACGCCGCCCTCGAAGAGCTTCTTGGCGTTCTGGATTTGCTCGGACCAAGTCGCGTGCCGCTCCTTCCGGAACTCCACGGGGATCGCATCGCCAGGCGGCACGTCGTCCTTGTCGGGTTGGGTGTTGGGTTCGCTGGGGATGCCAAGGCCGAGCAGAATCGGCACGTTGCGGCGCTTGATCTCGTCGAGATGCAGGTAAGCGTCTCGCCCACCGCTGAGAATCAGGCGGAACTTGAACTCGTCGGCCAATCGGAACGCTCGGTAGATCTCGCGATCGAGGTCGGCGGCGAAGACCACGGGCGTCAGCCCGTTGACCACGGGCCGCAGAGCGCGGGCGCCCAAGAGCCACTTGGGCGTTTGAGCCTCGATCGGCTCGGCTTCGGGGTAGAGCGCGTAGTACTGCGCGTCGGCAAGCTTCTGGCGCATGAGCGCGATAATGCCGAGGATGTTGCCGGGGTAGCCGCCGCCCCCTCCTCCTCCGCCGCCGCCCGGTCCGCCGCCGGCAGCCCCTCGGAAGGACATGCCCATCGCGACGCGGGGTTCGACGACTCGCTCGCCCGCATCCTTCGGCAGCAGGTTCACCACCGCACCCAGGCCGCGGATCGAGCCGCGCCCGGGAACCAGGAACGAGGCCGCGATGCCCGCCTTGTGGGCCGAGTCGTCGTTGTCGAAGTTCAGAATCTCGGACGCGTCGTACTCGGGCGTCACGCCCTTGCGATTGCCTTGCCACATGGTCGCAGGAGCCCGCGTGACCGTATCCGGCGCGCCGACAGTGAGATCGCCTTCCGTCGGCAGGGCGAGATTGCGCGTGGAATAGCCATCCAGAAAGCCGGGATACAGCGTCTTGCCGGAAGCGGAGACGACTTCGATCCCGGCGGGCGTCTTGTTCGACGTCGTGACCTCGGCGATTTTGCCGCCTCGGACGACCACCGTGCCGTTCTCGATGACTCGGCCGTCGCCGATCTCGATTCGTGCGCCGACGATGGCGAAGTCGCTCATCGGCTTCGCCTCTTGAGCGAATCCAAGGGCCGTGATGCTGAGGGCCAACCCCAGAAGGCTGAGTCGTGTGGCTTGCTTCATGCGCGTTTGGGTGATATACGACGTTGTTCTCCAGATTCCTGCTTGGCGCGAGTCCTGCCGGATTTGGGTCCGAACGAGGGGCGGCGCATCGCTTGGTCGGCTACAATCGTAATCCCGAACTGAGACCCGACCGCATGCCTCACTCAGCCGCGACGACCGACACCGAACCGGTCACCGACCCGCCGACAGCCTGCCCCGCGCCCCGCAAAGGGTTGCGCAAGACGCTTCGAGACCTGGCCAACCCCGGTTACCGCAAGATGGCCGAGGACTTCTCGGCGGCGTACCATGCGCTGCGCAACTGGAACTTCACCGGCCTGCGGTCGCGGCGCGACGCTTTGGCCAAGGCGTTCCGAGGGAAGTTCTTTGCGGCGTTCTTCTTCTCCGGCGGGTTCGGGTTGGTGGCGGCCGGTTTGGCGACGTCGGTCCAATACCAGACGCGCAACCCGTACCTGAGCGTGGTGCTGACGTTGGTGTTCAGCTTGGTGCTGACCACGATCGCGTTCCAGGGGTTCTGGGCGGTGGCCAACGTGGACTTCTACCGGGCCACGGCCTCTGGGTTTTGGGGCCGGTTCAAGCAGCTGCAGCGGGATCTGTGGCCGATTCACGCCACGGCCTTGCGCGTTGCTCCGGTGTTCGCTTCGATC
>JACFNW010000297.1 GCA_019454665.1 Fimbriimonadaceae bacterium
CGGAGGCCGCCGCCGCGTAGATGGTGTTGGGCTGGCTCGGGTGGACTTCGAGGTCTACAATCCGCCCGCCCGTCACCGATGGACCGACCGATCGGAACTGGAAGGGGGCCAACAGGTCGGCGGTTGAGGGTCGAGCCGTATCTTGCGCCGGAGCCATGACGGCGATGGCCAGCAGAATCGCGGGCCCAAGGAGACGACGTTTCATGGACATGCGCGGATTATTCTGGGCCGTGTCTGTAGATTCCTTCTCGGCACGCATCAGGGTCGGATAGAACCAAGGTCCCGGGGACAGATTAGCACTCTCGGCGGTATACTGCCAATCCGACGCCGGATCGCGCGGTGCGCGTCCGGCACTCGAATCATCGGAGCATCAAGAATGAACCTGAAACCGCTTCACGATCGCATCATCGTCGTGGCCGCATCGAAGGAGCAGCAGACCGCGAGCGGCATCTACCTCCCCGACACGGCCCAAGAGAAGCCCCAGCGCGGCACCGTCCTCGCCGTCGGACCCGGCAAGCGCCTGGACAGCGGTCAACTCGCGCCGGTCGACGTGGCCGTCGGCGACACCGTTCTCTACGGCAAGTACAGCGGCACCGAAGTCAACGTCGGCGGCAAGGACTACGTGATCCTCCGCGCCGAGGACATTCTCGCCGTCCTGGAGGGAGCGAAGGTCGGAGTCTAGCCACGTTGGGCTGCGGTTCGGCTGGGGTTGGGCTGAGGTTTGGCTAGATTCAAGAGAGTCTCGATGTCGTCAGGTGGGTTCAAGTCGCTTCACGTTTGGCAGATGGCCATCCAACTCGCCAAGCGAAGCTACGAGTACGCGGCGACTCTGCCCAAGGAAGAGCAGTTCGGCCTTGCCCCCCAAATCCGCCGAGCCTCGGTTTCGATTCCCGCCAACATCGCAGAGGGGTATGGTCGCGAGTCTTCGGGCTCCTATAGCCACTTTCTCAAGATGGCCCGTGGATCGCTGAACGAACTTGAGACCCACTTCATTCTTGCGGAAGAGCTCGGTTACCCACCGGTCGGCACTGAGATGTTCCAAGCGGTTGCCGCCCTTGGAACGAAGCTGAGAAACCTCATCAGCCGTGTTCAGGAGTCGGCTGTTCACGAGGGACTTGCCGAATACCGAACGGCCGACGAATAAGCCCACCAGCCCAACCCTAGCCCAACCTCAGCCCAACCTCAACCAAACATCCAAACGAAACCATGCCAGCAAAATCACTCAAATTCGGAAACGACGCCCGCAAGGCCATTGAAGCCGGCGTCGACAAGCTCGCCAACGCGGTCAAGGTCACCCTTGGCCCCCGTGGACGGAACGTCGTGCTCGAAAAGAAGTTCGGCGCACCGACGGTCATCAACGACGGCGTCACCATCGCCAAGGAAATCGAGGTCGAGGACCGCTTCGAAAACATGGGCGCGCAGCTCATCCGCGAAGTGAGCAGCAAGACCAACGATACCGCTGGCGACGGAACCACGACCGCCACCGTGCTCGCCCAAGCCATCTTCAAGGAAGGCATCCGCAACGTCGCCGCAGGTTCCAACGCCACGCAGATCAAGCGCGGCATCGAGAAGGCCACCGACGCCGTGGTCGCCGAACTCAAGGCGATGAGCAAAGAGATCTCCGGCCACAAGGCCATCAAGGAAGTCGGCACCATCTCCGCCAAGAGCGAGGAGATCGGCGAATTGGTCGCCAACGTCATCGACAAAGTCGGCAAGGACGGCGTCGTGACGGTTGAAGAGTCCAAGATCGCGGACACCACGTTCGACATCGTGGACGGCTTGCAGTTCGACAAGGGCTATATGAGCCCCTACTTCGTCACGGATGCCTCGCGCATGGAAACCGTGTTCGAAGAGCCGATGATCCTCTTCCACGAGAAGAAGATCTCCAACGTCCAGGACCTGGTCCCCGTGCTCGAAAAGGTGATGCGCGCCGGGCGACCGCTGGTGATCATCGCCGAGGACGTCGAGAACGAGTGTCTCGCCACGCTGGTGCTCAACCGGCTCCGCGCCAACCTGCCGCTCGCGGCGGTCAAGGCCCCGGGCTTTGGCGAGCGACGCAAGGCGATGCTGGAAGACATGGCCATCCTCACCGGCGGCCAGTTCGTCAGCGAGGACCTGGGCATGAAGCTCGAGAACGTGGACCTGACCATGCTCGGCTCGTGCGCCAAGATGGTCATCACCAAGGAGCACACGACCATCGTCGGCGGAAAGGGCGACCGCTCCAAGATTGACGGCCGCATGAAGCAGATCCAACAGCAGGCCGAGAACACGGACAGCAACTACGACAAGGAGAAGCTGCAGGAGCGGTATGCGAAGCTCTCGGGCGGTGTGGCCGTCATCAAGGTCGGCGCCCCCACCGAGCCCGCGCTGAAGGACAAGAAGGCCCGGATCGAAGACGCGCTCGCCGCGACCCGCGCGGCGCTCGAGGAAGGCATCGTGCCCGGCGGTGGTGTGGCGTTGCTCAAGGCCGGTAAGGCTCTTGCCGACCTGCAGGGTGAAGGCGACGAGAACATCGGCATCGCCATCGTTCGGCGGGCCATCGAATCGCCGATGCGCACGATCGCGGAGAACGCGGGCGTCGAAGGTTCGGTCATCGTGGAGCGTGTTCGTGTGGCGAACGAGGCCAACTACGGCTTCAACGCGTCGAACCTCGAGTACGGCGACCTGCTGGCCGCCGGTGTCGTGGACCCGACCAAGGTCGTCCGCGCCGCGCTGCAGAACGCGGCTTCGATCAGCGGCCTGCTGCTGATCACTGAAGCCGCCGTTGCCGAGTTGCCCGAGAAGGAAGACGAAGGCGCCGCCGGCCACCACCACCACTAAGACTTCCGAGTCTCGGTTCGCAGAGGTCCCATCGGTCGTATTCGGCCCCTGGGACCTCTTTGGTATGCGCCAGCGGGCCGCCGTCCTCAGCCGGAACCGTCTCGCGGAAGCGTGGACGAGTTAGGGACTCGGGTACAACCGATGCCGATGCCGAACCTCGTACTGGTCCGACACGGCCAATCGCTCTGGAACCTCGAAAACCGATTCACCGGGTGGGTGGATGTTCCTCTGACCGGGCAGGGAAGGGCCGAGGCCGCCCGCGCCGGTTCGCTCTTGAAGGGGATGCGCTTCGACGTTGCCTATACGAGCGCCCTCCGTCGAGCCCAAGACACGCTCGCCATCATGCTCGGCGAGATGGGCGTAGATTTGCCGGTGATCCGCGACCAAGCCCTGAACGAGCGGCACTACGGCGACCTGCAGGGCCTGAACAAAGACGACATGAGGCGTCAGTTCGGCGAGGAGCAGGTGAAGATCTGGCGGCGCAGCTACGACGTCCCGCCCCCCGGAGGCGAGGCACTCAAGGACACCGCCGCGCGCACCGTGCCGTTCTTCGAGCGGTGTATCCTGGGCGACATCCGGCAGGGGAAGGACGTGCTGGTGGTCGCGCACGGAAACTCGAACCGCTCGATCGTGATGAAGCTGGACGGGCTGAGCGAGACCGAAGTGCTGGAGTTGAACCTGGAGACGGGCGTGCCGCTGGTTTACGACCTGGCTCCGGACGGGGCGGTTCTGGGCAAAACGGTCCTCTCCTGACCCCGCCCCTTGCCCTTGGCGTCGCCTAGACGCCATACTATCGTGCCCGCCGGCGTAGCTCAGTGGTAGAGCAGCTGTTTCGTAAACAGCAGGTCACCGGTTCGAATCCGGTCGCCGGCTCCAAGTTTGAAGCCAA
>JACFNW010000298.1:0-1570 GCA_019454665.1 Fimbriimonadaceae bacterium
CGGATGATCGGGGGACACCAACAGGCTCGCCGGACAATCCTTAAATTGATGCGCAGGGGCGCAGCGTGCTGCGTCCCTACAACAACACTTCATATTTTCTCTGTGGTTGCACTTATATACCGTAACCACGCTATTCTGCGTAGCGATTAGCACGTGTCCCATCGTAGATGGGCGCGCCGCTCAAGAAGACTCGCGCGAGTTGGCACTCTTTCCTTCTTTGCATCGGGGGCAGACACACGGGTCTGCCCCTACACGCAGGCTCCTGCATACATTCCCCGGTATGATGCGCCGCCGCGCGCCGAACATGCGATCTCGTGCGCGCGGTGTTACACTATTCGACAAAGCTTACAAAAACGAGCGCGGCATTTAATAAGGGGTCTGGCATTATTGGCTGACGCTGCTGTGTCTATCATTCACGAACATTGTTTTTGAGGAGAGCGCGCGATGGAATTTGCAATTACCTTCAAGGGTGACATCGATCCCCGGCGGACGGTGGCGCTGTGCCAGCAGGCGGAACAGGCGGGGTTCAAGTACGCCTGGTTTTTTGATTCGCACGTCCTATGGCGCGAATGCTACGTCACGATGGCGATGTGCATGGAGCACACCACCAGCCTGCGCTTCGGTCCGTGCGTGACCAACCCCGGCGTACGCGAGTGGTCGGTGGCGGCGAGCCTGTTCGCCACGCTCGAAATTCAGAGCGGCAACCGCTTCGACATGGGGCTGGGGCGCGGCGACAGCGGCGTTCACCTCGAGTGCGCGGACGCGGTCGATAGCCTTCTGGAGACGAGCGGCGCTCATGCCGTTCTTGACCGGAGTACTTTTCATAGCGGGCCCCTGGGTCGCCTTCGAGGCCGATTGGCGGACCGCCTTTTCCCTTTCAGTGTGTTCGTGGGCGCAGGCGATGCAAATGTCCGCTTCGCCGGCGACGTCATCGGGAAACTCGAAGACCCCTTTGTTTTCGCGACAGACGCGGCAGAACGGCACCCCTACGACCCCTCTCCGCCCTGGAAGGCGGCGGGCCAGCCCCCGTGGGCTTCGATGATGCTTTTCCGGGTCGCCAAAACGGCCATGTCCTGGTTCTCTCCCTTCATACCTCGTACACCTTCAGCACTTCGTCGCCGTCGTGGTTGATGACCCAGCCAGCGCGATGGTGATATCCGGTTCGCCGAAGACCATGAAGAGGTTGCCGGCGCCGGTCTTTTTCAGTGCGGCGATGGGGACGAAATAGGAGCTGGGGCGGCGGCCAGTGGCGATCTCGTTGGTGATGCCGTCGTCATCGAACAGGCGGTAGCTGCCCGGCTCCTCGTAGGACGAGTTGAGAATGGGGTCATCGATGACAACTTGGGCCATGGTGAATCCGCTCGCGTGCAGCGATCGGCAGGGAGTTTGGCAGAGGGGATGGGGGAAGACAAGGGTGAAAGCCACCAGAGCGGGCGGAAACGGAGAAGACGACACGGATTGGCGCGAAACGGGCGAGCGGTGCGTCGCGTTGAAGCGCATGGACCGTGGAGCCGGCTCCTGTGGCGCCGGGCTGGTGGCCCGCCGGTGGTGGCGGTTGGAGGCGGGCGGC
>JACFNW010000298.1:1580-3677 GCA_019454665.1 Fimbriimonadaceae bacterium
ACAACGGAGGCCGGAGCGCGGAACAGAATCCCTACCCGGGGAGGGAGCGCGGAGGCCGGAGTGATTCGGCTCGGAGGCCGTGGCCGGAGTTATCCCTGCGGCGCTTCGCCGCGCCCCCGCAGGGCAGGAAGAAAAGGCGAGAGCGGACTGGAGTGGCACGGCACCGTGCCGGGAGAAGGAAGGTGGCGCACCGAGGGGACGCCGGTGCCGGACGAACGGGCTCACCGAACATCCAGGCACACTGAAACGAGGCGAAATTCCTACACTCTTCTTACACCCAATTCACACCCGAGTCATCGCTATTTGAACCTGATAGGCGGAGTTGACACGGCGGGCCGGCGATACCCACCCGCTCAGCGATTCGGAGATGCTCGGTCCACCCGTACACGTGGCACCTGTCCCTCCCGAAGTTTCTAGACAACTAGAGACTCCGCCAGGCTTTAGCGCTCCCTGCCAAGAGTGCCCGCGTGGCGTGTCCGCCATTGAAGCGTGGACTCGCGGGCGTGGAGCATCAGTCTCCCCCAATGCCCAAGCTCGTCCGCGGTCCAGGTCTTGGTTTCGGCGGCGAGCCAATCCAGCACGGCCTGGCGCTCGTCGTCATTGGCTGCAACGGCTCGGGTGTACCCGGCAGCCTTGAACAGCATGTCGGGGTGGATCCCAATCGCCCTCGCTATGCGCACGAGGTAGTCGGCGGACGGTCTTACGATGCCACCAGTCTCCAGACGGCTAAGGTACGAGCGAGAGAGACCGGAGCGCGTCGCCACGTCCTGCTGAGTCATCTTCGCGCTTTCGCGCATCTTTCTCACGAACGGTCCGATTCCGATAGTCAACGGTGGGGCTCCTGCAGCTTGAGAGTGAACCACATTGTAACACATTGTGTGACCTTTCAAGCAATCTCTTGGGCTACCGTGGAGTCGTGTTGGAGAAGCGTGGAGCCTTGCCAAAATCGGAATTCCTCCAAATTCGTCTCTCGCCCGCGGACCGGGAGCGGATCCAACGCGCGGCCGAGGAGGACCACCTTGATGCGTCAACCTGGGCCCGGCGGGTGCTCCTGAAAGAGCTCGACTCGCTGGACCGCGCGAGCCGCTAACTTCGAGGCAACGAGCCTTTCAGCCGCCAAGCGGACCAGGCCTTCGGGCCAGGTGCAGGTGCCTCCACCAGGGCGATGGGGCCAAGCGTACGCTTGGCATCGGCATGGAGGATACCGGGCTGAGACGTGAGTGGAGGGCCGCCACCACGGCTGCGGACCGTGGTGGCCGAGCCCCGAGTGAACGAGGCATAACTTGTGCGGGGAGTCCCACATGGCGAACGCCCCGCACGGCAGACCGTGTCTGGTGGTCGCCTTGCAACGGCGAGAGTCTCTGACGGAAGGCGAGTAGGCCATGTATGGGACGATCCCCACGCTGTGTCGGAAAACGCCGGAAACTGAAGCCTGGCTCTCCCAATCTTCGGGGCGCACCCGCGGAACGACGGCTACTTCACGAGGTGAGTGCCCGGAGGTCCCGACTCCCAATCGTCGAGGAAGGAGAGGTCCTCTCGAGCTCCAACTCGCCGATGTTGGTGGTTCAAAACCACGCGCATGATGTATGCCCCACCGTGGTCGACCTGTTCGTGCCGTGATCGCTTGACCCAGAGGCACCAGGCCCCATGAGCGAGGCGTAGAAAGCCCCAGTCTTTGAGCTCCTGACGAGCATGACTAACGCCTTCGGCAACCAACGCCCGAAGCAGCAGGGCCTCTTTCTCTTCGTCTGCCCTACTCTCAACGGGTACTTTCGAGGATGCCGGCGCGGAGTAGGAGGAGGGACGCGGAGTAGGAGGAGGGATATGCCGCGCGCACGCGCGCGCGAGGGACATTTGGTTCGGCCGCGCTTGCCTTGCTCCGGTCACGGCCATTACACGCCGGATCAGTCATGGGCCACCCATTCATCGCTGCTGAGTCCGGCCACCCAGGCCTCCAGCGCTGCCACCGGGACCCTCCTCGAGCGCCCGACTGTAACCGACGGGAACTCTCCACGCAGCATCAGCTGGTAGAGCTTGCTTCGGCTCAGGCCGACCTTATGAGCCGCTTCCGGCACTGTGAACATGAGTCTCTCCATT
>JACFNW010000299.1 GCA_019454665.1 Fimbriimonadaceae bacterium
TATGGGTCTCGCGCAACTACCTGAAGGAGGTCTGGTCCGCGATCCGCTCCGGTCGCCCCGAAGAGGATGGCGGCATCTCGCACCGATGGGCGTTCATCGGGTTCGTCGTCTGCTTCGCGGGGCTGGTGTGGATCGGCACGCTGGGCGACCTCTCGGTCGGCTACATGAGCGTGTACGTCGCCATCTTTCTCGTGTTCAGCGTCGTGCTCACCAGGATGCGGGCACAGGTCGGGCCGCCCACGCACGAGTTCGCCTTCTTCGGACCGAACTCCGTGATGACGCGGTTCTTGGGAACGCAGGGTATCACGGACAAGCAAGCGGGCTACCTCGGTGCCGTGTTCATCTGGTTCAACCGCATCCACCGCACCCATGTCATGCCCTACCAGTTGGAAACCATGAAGATGGGCCAATTGGAGCGCGTCTCGCAGCGGCCCATCTTCTGGATGATCGGTACCGCCACCGTCGTCGGGTTCCTGGCCGGTTCGTTCTTCTATCACGTGCTCGCGTACCGGACAGGCACGCCCCAGTACTGGGCCGACTCCGAGGTTTACGTTCGGAACCTCGTGAACAACCGGACGGGGCCGGACGTGGTCGGCATCACGATGACCCTCGTCGGCTTCGCCGCCGTGCTGATCATGGACACCATCCGGTTCCGGTTCCCCGGGTTTCCCCTGCACCCGGCGGGCTATGTGCTCAGCCTGAACTACGGCGTGGACTACTACTGGTTCGGCCTGGTGCTCGCCCTGCTGGCCAAAAACTTCGTCCAGCGGTACTACGGCCTGCGCGGCACGAACAAGCTCAGGAGCGTCGCACTGGGTATCTTGCTCGGTGAGTACGGCGCGGAACTGATCTGGGTGACCGTGGCGCTGGTCACGAACCAAAGCACCTACACGATCAGCTTCAACGACCGGTCGCTCGGCCTCCAATGACCGTCAGCCCCTCGCCCGAACGCAACCCATTGGGTTGGATCGCCCTTGGCGTGATGCTGGCGTACGTGGTCTTCTCGCAGTTGTCGGCGTCGCTCGATCAGGACCCTTCCGACCGGTACGGCTCGATCGCCCAACGGGCCAGAATCACCGTGAGCATGCAGGCCGTGCTCACCGAAGTCTCTGGGGAGCGAGAGACGGCTGACCCCGCCGTCGCCAACTACCGCGAGGCCCTCATCGGCTACGCCGACGCCATCGCCAAGCTGGACCCCGACCCCGACCAAGCCGCCCTGGAAGTCGCCCTGCGCCTCGAAGCCGAGAGCAAGCCGCGCGCCGAGGCGATCAAGGTGCTGCGCGATTCGAGAAGCGCGGCCTTCCAAGCCTTGGCCACCGCAGCCGAGAGCGAAACCCTCACCACCGAGGAAGCCCAGAGCCTGGCCGACGAAATGGCGGGTTCCGCCTACGCGCTTCGCCTGGGCCGGGCGGCGACGCTCGGCAAGGCGGGCGTGAAGAGCCCTCGCCCCGGCTATTCGACAAGTTCCAAGACCGGGATGGTCGTGTTCGTCGGGGTGGCTCTGATCGGCTCCGCCGCGGGATGGATCGGACTGCTGGTGTGGCGGGCGATGCGCGGGATGCAACCCGGACCTCTCTTGGGGCTTCCTTGCGGGCCCATCACCCGAACCGACGCCGATGGACTGGCCATACGCGCGGCGATCATGTTCGCGTTCTTCTTGTTCGGCGGGCTGGTTGCTCTGGGGGTCGCGCAAGCCTTCCGGCCGTTTCAACGCGACGCGACGGTCGTGCTGTCGGCCATCGTCTTGGTGGCCGGGGTGTTCATCTCGCTGCGCCTGAAGATCGGGGGCAAGTCGTGGACGCTGGGCGATTTGGGCTTGCGCTCCGAGCGACCCCTCGCAGATGTGGCATGGGGAGTCGGGGCGGCGTTCGCCAACCTGCCATTGCTTCTGGTCGCTTCATCCATCAGCCAATTCTTGTTCCAGTGGCTGCCCGAGCCGACCCACCCGATTTCCAGCGAACTCTCCGGGGGAGGCGCCCCGTGGCGGATCGCGCTCCTGTTCGCCCAAGCCGCCCTGCTGGCCCCGTTCTTCGAGGAGGTCCTGTTTCGGGGTGCGATCTTCCCTGCTTTGTCGCGCGTCCTGCGGAGCGTCCCGCTTGGCATCGCCCTCTCGGGGCTGCTCTTCGCGGCCATCCATCCGCAAGGCGTCGGCGGGTGGCTGCCCCTCATGTTGCTCGGTTCGGTGATGGCGTGGCTGTGTGCCGTCCGGCGCTCGCTGGTACCCGCCATCGTCATGCACGCCACGCACAACGCCGGCATTCTCATCCTGAATCTGTTGCTGACGGGCTAATCTAATCGGGTGACGCCGTTGTTGCTCCTCGCCGCCATGATCCCGGGCTTCGAGCCGCACCATCCCTTCGACGAGGTCCGCGCCACCGTGGAGGAAGCGGACACGCGCGCGGTCATCCTCGCCCCGAAGCGGCTTGATCCGACCAAGCCTATACCCGTGTTGGTTTTTGCCACACCCAACGGCAACACCATCGAGCAAACGTTGGGCAGCGCCCTCGACAAGAACGGCGATTGGCGCCTCGACATCCAGCACATCGCCGCCCAAAGCCGATTCGTCCGCGAGCGAATGGGCCAGCCCAATCTGTGCCTTGTGGTCGCCGAAACCAAGGGCCTGAGTTGGCCCGCATGGCGCGCCAACAAGCCAGAGGCGGGCGAGGTCGCCAACCGGCTCCTCAACACGTGGCTGGCCATGCTGCCGGGCAAGGAGAAAGAGGTCACCCTGACGTGCCACAGCGGCGGCGGGGCGTTTCTCTGGGCCGTCATCGAAGGTGCGCCGGCCCTCGACAAGCGCATCCGCCGCATCGCATGGCTCGACGCCAACTACTCGTTCGACGCGGACAAGCACACGGCCAAGCTCAACGCATGGGTCAAGGGCGACAAGAGGCGCGAGCTCAGCGTCCTCGCCTACGACGACCGCAACATCACGCTCGACGGCAAGCCCGTGGTCTCGCCGACGGGAGGCACCTATCGGGCCACACACCGCATGGTCGAGGCGTTCGGCTTGCGCGACAAGGCTGAGACCTCCGAACTGTGGGAGACCTTTGCCGCAGGGCAGACCGACTTCCGCATCCACCGCAACCCCCAAAACCAGATCCTCCACACGCGGCTGGTCGGTGAGATGAACGCCCTGATCTGGCTCTTCGACCGGCGACTTCCCTTGCGCGAAACGCGCCTCTACCGCCCCTGGATCGCGCCGCCGACGACCGCGATGGCGTGGAAGGGTCTGGTCGCCCGCGACCCGGTGCTCCCGGGCGCGACCGAGTGGCTGCGAGGCGTGCGACACCTGGTGCGCGAGGAGCGGGAAGCGGCCACCCTGGGGCGGATCATGGCGGGCGACGTGCCGCCGTTCCTCTCGACGCTGGTGCCCGTGCGGTTATGGTCGGGGACCGACGCCATCGTGGTGCTGGTGCAGCCGGACGTGCTCTCGGTGGGCTCGAACGCCGACTTCGTGCGCATGCCCATGACGCCGATGGCGGCCCAGACCGTCGCCGACCGCACGGGGTGCCTGCTCATCACCGACCGCATCTCGGACGCCGTCCACGCCCAAGCCGACGTGGCGCTCAACCCGTGGCCGCTGACCGTTCTGCGCGAAGCCACCTCCACGTTCGAACAACACCACGCGATCGTCGAGGAGCAGCGCGCCCGCG
>JACFNW010000300.1 GCA_019454665.1 Fimbriimonadaceae bacterium
GGTGAACATGCAGGTCACTGGCGACAATGCGTACGGCTATCTCAAGGCCGAGCACGGCGTCCACCGGTTGGTCCGCATCTCGCCCTTCGACGCCAGTGCGCGACGCCACACGTCGTTCGCCAAAGTCGAAGTCTTGCCCGAAATCGAGGAGACCGAGGTCACGATCGATCCCAGCGAACTCAAGGTCGAAACGCTTCGCGCGGGCGGGGCGGGCGGTCAACACGTGAACAAAACCGAGAGCGCCGTGCGCATCACGCACCTGCCGACGGGCATCGTCGTCCAGTGCCAAAACGAGCGCAGCCAGCACAAGAACCGCGCGGCGGCGATGAGCGTTCTGCTCGCGCGGCTCGCCAACCTGGAGCGCGAGCAAGCCGAGGGGAAGGCCAACGCCATGCGCGGCGAGGGCGGCCCGGCCGAATGGGGACGCCAGATCCGAAGCTACGTGATGCAACCCTACACGATGGTGAAGGACCACCGAACCGGCTACGAAACGGGCAACGTCATCGGTGTGATGGATGGCGAGATAGACGGATTCATCGAGGCCTACCTCAAGCGTCCCCCCGCCGAGGACGACTTCATCGAATAAGTCTGGGCTTGTGCCGACTGCCTCTCCGGCCAAGGCTGTTTTCATCAGAGGCTCCGACCCTTCGACGGGTGAACGGGATCGCGAGAGGCCGCCCGCAAGCAGGAGGGCGAAGGCGCGCCGCGAATAGGCTCCCCTATGGTTCGACGCGGTTTGCTCTTGGCGTTCGCCCTGACGGCATCGGTGGCGATGGCGCAGCCCTCGCCCAAGGAGTTCTTGGGCCACGAGGTCTGCGAAGACTACATGCTGGCCAACTACAAGCAACTGACGGCCTATTGGCGCGCGTTGGAGAAGGCCTCGCCGCGCATCAAGGTCGTCAGCATCGGCAAGTCCGAGGAAGGGCGCGAGCAGGTTATGGCGATCATCAGCGACCCCGCGAACCTGCGGAACCTGGAGACGCACCGCAAGAACAGCGAGCGCCTGGCCCGAGCCAACACGTTCAAGAACGACGACGAGGCGCGTCGGCTGGCGCAGACGGCCAAGGCCGTCGTCTGGATTGACGGCGGGCTGCATGCCAGCGAGGTCCTCGGCCACCAGCAACTTATCGAACAAGCGTGGCAACTGGTTTCCCGCAACGACGAAGAGAACCGGCGCATCCTCAAGGACACCATCATCCTCTTGGTGCACGCCAACCCCGATGGCATGGATCTGGTCTCGGATTGGTACATGCGGCGCTCCGACCCCAAGACCCGGTCCGCCGCAGGGCTCCCGGTGCTCTATCAGAAGTATTGCGGCCACGACAACAACCGCGACTTCTACGCGAACAACATGGCGGAGACGCGGAACATGAACCACGTGCTCTACAACCAGTGGTATCCGCAGATCGTCTACAACCACCACCAGAGCGCGCCGCAGGGGACGATCATGTACATTCCCCCGTTCCGCAATCCGTTCAACTACCACGTCGACCCCTTGGTACAAATCGGCACCGATCTGGTCGGCATCCACATGCACAAGCGGCTGATCGGCGAGGGCAAGGGCGGCACGGTCATGCGCAACGGCGCGAGCTTCTCGGCGTGGTGGAACGGCGGGCTGCGCACGACGACGTACTTCCACAACATGGTGGGCATCCTCACCGAGACCTGGGGCAGCCCCGACCCGCGTCCGGTGCCGTTCCTCAAGGAGCGCCAGATTCCGAGCACCGACCTGCCCAAGCCCATTGACACGCGGCCGTGGCACCTGCGCGATTCGCTGGAGTACGAGATCGGGGCGAACTACGCGATCCTCGACTACGCCAGCCGCTACCGCGAGCGGTTGCTGTTCGACCTTTACCGCGCGGCGCGCAACTCGATCGAACGGGGTCAACGCGACCATTGGACCCGCTACCCGGCCCGCATCACCGAACTGGGCGAAGCGGCCCTCAACAAACCCGAACTGCGCGATGCGCGCATGTACGTGATGCGCAGCGACCAGCCCGACTTCGCCACGGCGATGAAGTTTGCGGTGAAGCTGCAGCAGTGCGGTGTCGAAGTCCAGCAACTCACGGCTCGGGCCGGCGAATTCCCGGCGGGTTCGCTCGTGGTGCGTTGCGATCAGGCGTTCCGGCCCCATATCCTCGACATGTTCGAGCCGCAGGACCACCCCAACGACTTCCAGTACCCCGGTGGCCCGCCCATCCGGCCCTACGACAACGCGGGCTACACCCTGGCGTACCAGATGGGCGTCCAGTTCGACCGCGTGCTCGACCCGATCGCCGTGCAAACCGCCCCGTTCCTGGGGCTGCCCAAGGATCGCGCGTTGCCGCGCATCGCGACCGACACATGGTTCGCTTCCGACACCCAGAACGACGCCTTCGCGTTGGCCAACCTTGCGCTGGCTTCCGGCATCGAAGTGCGTCGGACGGAGGGCGGGTTCCTGTACACGGGTCGGGGCGAGGCCATGACGCGGTGGCTCTCGGCGTTCCCGCAAGCCCACATCCAGCCCGCCGTGGGCCGCGCCAACGAAGGGACGGCTATGCGCCAGCCCCGCGTGGCGCTTTGGGACACCTACGGCGGTTCGATGGCTTCCGGATGGATGCGCTACCTGTTCGAGCAGTTCGCCGTGAACTTCCAGGTCGTGTTTCCCCCCGACTTGGATGCGGGCAGCCTTCGTTCGAAGTTCGACGTGATCGTGTTCCCGAGCGGAGCGATCCCCGGCGGCGGCAGTCGCGGAGGCGGCGGAGGTGGTCAGAGCGCCCTGGCCAACGACCCGACGGTTCCCGAGGAATACCGGCGCCGGATCGGATCGGTCTCCGTGGACAAGACGATCCCCTTGCTTCGCGAGTTTGTGGAGCAAGGCGGCACGATCCTGGCCATCGGCAACTCGGCCGGCAACCTGGCGGCGCAGTTCCAGTTGCCTGTGAAAAGCGCGTTGGTCGAGACCGACGCCAACGGCCGCGAGCGACCGATCCCGAACACGGCCTTCTACATTCCGGGCTCGGTTTTGCGAGCGAAGGTGGTGCCCGGGCCGCTTACGCGCGGCATGGGCGAGGTCGTGGACGTGCTTTTCGACGACAGCCCGGCGTTCAAGGTGGACGAAGCCGGGCGCGACCGCGTGACCGTGGCGGCGTTCTACGACACCGACAAGCCGCTGCGCTCGGGCTGGGCGTGGGGCCAGGAGAAGTTGAAGGACGCCGTCGCCGTCGCCGAAGTGACGATGGGCCAAGGCCGAGTGGTGCTGTACGGTCCCGAGGTGGCCTTCCGCGCGCAGCCGCACGGGACGTTCAAGCTGATGTTCAACGCTATGCTAAGGTGATGCGATGACGATTCCCACCGCCTTGCTCGCAATCGCCTTTTCTCCCTTTGCCGCTGGCCAGACCGCCTGGGACTCGGAAGCTGAGACGCATTGGCTCATGTCGCTAGCGCGATCGCTTGGCGATCCTACTTCCCACCGCAGGCACCAGATGACTAGGGTCGAGTTTGCCTATGCGCTGGCCAGCTTGTCGCAGTGGTTTGCAGAAACCGAGCAGAAACAGACTCCCGGTGCACCGCCAAACGAGTACTTGTGGACCCTTGCCAAGCGATCAGACGAGGTCAGAGATCGGGTGATTCGGTTCGCTCCAGAGCTTCGCCGCCTTGG
>JACFNW010000301.1 GCA_019454665.1 Fimbriimonadaceae bacterium
GGCCGGCATCCACTCGTGGCCCGTTCGCGGCGGCAACCACACATGGGTCGAGATTTGGGACAACGGCGCGTGGCACTACGTGGGCGCCGCCGAGCCCGACGAGAAGGGCCTGAACCACGCGTGGTTCACGGGCGACGCCGCGAAGGCCGTCAAGGGCGAGCCAAGGAACGCGATCTGGGCCGTGACCTACCGAGCCACGGGCGAGCACTTCCCGCTTGCCTGGAACCCCCGAGCGAAACTGAACGCCGAGAACGTCCCCGTCGCCGACAATCGGCCGCGACTGATGGTGGAAACGAAGCAGGGAGGCACCCGCGTGGAAGCCAAAGTGGTCGCGCTCGATGCCGTCACGAGCGAGACGCTCTTGGAGGGCACCAGCCTCGGCCCGACCGCCGACATCAACCTGCACCTTCAAGCGCACCTCGATTCTGGCAAGGAAGCGTTCGTGGTGGCCCGATACGGGGCCAAAGCGTCTTCGGCTTGGGTCACGGTCGAAGCCGATACGGTCGTGCGGCTCGACCTCGACGAGCCCGCGACCGACGTCGAACGCCTCAAGCCGCTGCTCGCCGACCGCTTCTCGGGCGACGAGGCCAAACGGACCCGCGCCAGCAAGCTCTTGGCCGAAGCCCCGTTCGACGAGGCGTTGCGCCAGACGGCTTGGGAAGCCTTCAAGGCTTCACCGCAGCACGATGCCCTGCGCAAGGAGTTTGAAGAGAAGCGCGTTTCGACCGTCGACCGCTCGGCCCCTTACCTCTGGCGTCGCGTGGGCGAGAAGCCGGCCGATGGCTGGGGCTTGATCATCGCCATGCACGGCGGCGGCGGAGTGCCCAAAGACGTGAACGACCGCAGTTGGGTCGGCATGTTCGAGCGGTACTACCGCGACCATCCCGAGCCCGGCGGTTACATCTACTTGGCCCTGCGCGCGCCCAACGACGAATGGAACGGCTTCTACGACGACGCGATCGCGCCCCTCGTCGAGCGGCTGATCCTCCAGTTTGCCGTATGTGCCGACGTCAACCCCGCCAAGGTCGGCATCCTCGGCGCATCGCACGGGGGCTACGGGGCGTTCGTCATCGGCCCCAAGGTCCCGCACCGCTTCGCAGCGGTCCATGCCTCCGCCGCCGCGCAAACGCCCGGCGAGACGCGGGGCGAGAACCTGCGCAACGTCCGGTTCACGTGGATGATCGGCGAGAGGGACACGGCTTACGAACGCGCCGACCGATGCCAGGCGTTCGCCAAGCAATGGGAAGGGTGGAAGGCCCAATACGGCGGATTCGATGGCGGCATGGAGTGGCTCCCCGGCGTCGGCCACTCGGTGCCCGACCGGGCCAAGGTGGCCGAGCTGATCAAGTACCGCCGCAATGCTTCCCCCGGGAAGCTGGTGTGGTCGCAATCCGATAGCGTGGTGCGGCACCACTACTGGCTGGAATCGGGCCGGCCCGTGGAAGATGGCCTCATCGTGGCCGAGATTGCAGGCAACAAGGTGACGATCTCCAAGGCGGAAAAGCAAGCCGAACTGACGCTGTGGCTTCAACCTGATCGCGTGGACCTGGCCCGTCCCATCGAGGTCGTCGCGCCGGGAGGGAAGTCGCTCCTCTCCATGCCGAAGGCGAACTTGGAAGACTTCTGCGCGAGCCTGGAATCGCGCCAAGACCCCGAGCTTGCCGCCCCGATTCGAGTATTCGTGGGCCTACCCCCTCCCTCGGAATGATCGTGTCTGAGGGAGGGGGCAGGGGGAGGGAGCCCGAGAGAGCGAAGGCCGTGCGAGTCCCGGCGACTCAGTTCTTGTCCGACACCATGCCGAACTGCCCGTTCGGCGACTCGACTCGATTGTCCTCCGTTTTCGGTGCGGCCTCGCGCTCGGCGTCTGGCGCCTCGACGACTCGCGATTCGTTGCGGCAACCCAAGAGGGTCGCCGCAATCAGGATCAACAGAAGGACTCTGCTCATTGGCCGAAGTCGTAGTCCGGGCGGAAGTGGCAGGAATAGCGCACAGGGGCCGAACCCAGATAGCAACGCCACATCTCGTCCGGCGTGCCGTCGGCCAGATAGACCGAGTAGGGGTCCGTGGCCGGGTCGCCGCTGGGCGTAGTCGAGCCCGCGTTCGCGCCGAGCCGTCGGAACTTCGCCGAGGTGTCCGAGGCTACGAAGATCGCCCGTCGCCCTAACACCCACATCGTCTCGCCGGGATTCCACTCGTCGCCGCGGTTCGAAGAATCCGTCATGTCCGGTTGAGGATACGACGACGGCGAGAACACGCACGGGCCCGTGCCGCGACAGTTGAGACGCGGGTTGACATAGGCGACGCCGGCGTGCGCCAGCTTGCCCCAGCCCTGCCACAGAAGGGTCAGCTTCGACGGAGAGGTGATCGCCGTCATCGAGTACCCGTGCAGCAACCCGTTCATGGTCAGCGACTCGTCTTCCCACTTCATCGGCGGGTCCACGTAGTTCAGGCTGCTGATGCGGTCCACTTGAACACCCGGGACCATGAGGAGCGGCCAACTCTTGCGGTAAGGGTGAGTGGAGTTGGCCCAGCCCTGGGCGTCCTCTGCCGGAATGTAGCGCGTCGTCGGCCACCATCCGGCGGGTACCTGGTGCCCGCCGGTGCGTCGCCAAGAGTTGGCGGCGGAGTTGGGGGTCAAACCAAAAGGCAGCACGTCGTCGTTGTCCGACGCGTACATCATGAACGACATGCCCGACTGCTTCATGTTGCTCAGAACGGTCGTCTTCTTCGCCGACTCCTTCGCTTGGGCGTAAACGGGGAACAGCATCGCTGCGAGGATCGCGATGATCGCGATGACCACCAGCAACTCGATCAAGGTGAATGCACGACGGATGGAACTCTTCATGATGGATGCCTCACGGCCCAAAGGCCGATGGTGGAGATTGTAGCGGAAACTTCTCGGTTTGCCAAGAGAAAGTGAGGGAATCTTTGACGGGCGCCTTGGTTTGCTCGATGACGAGCGTCTCCCCGTGCTTCTCCAGGATGCGGTCGCCTTGGATCACCACCCAACCCGACTCGCTCAGCCCAATGCCCTTTTCGGTCTTGGTCATGTCCATCCCCTTTCTCAACCGAGGTTCGCGGCTGCGCTGGCTGAAGTGCGTGTCCACCATGTAGGTGGTCAGCCCGAACCCGGCGCTGACCCGGGGCGTGTTCGGCTCCTCGGCGTTGCCGATGATCATGGGGTCCGAGCAGACCATCGCTCCGGCGCTGGTGCCATACACGTGCATGCCCCGCGCGACGGCCGGCTTGATGTGCGCGTCGCACCACTCCTTGCCCAGCCGTTCGACGATCCGGTGCTGCTGGCCACCTGGCATCCACAGACCCTTGGCCTCGGTGAGAAGCTTGGCCAAGGCTGCGCGGTCCGCGTCCTCCAGAGAGGCCTTGCCAAAGTGGACCACGTTCTTGGCGCCGTGCTCCTTGAGGTACTCCACCGACCCCTGCGAGGTCTCGGGCGTCGCGCTCGCCAAGGGCATGACGATGATCAGCGACTCGGGCCCGCCGCATTCCTCGATGAAGCGCTTGGGAATGATCTCGGGCGTCCGGCCGCCACCGACAAGGAACAACTTTCCCGGTGCGGTCTGGCCGAGCGAAAGGGCGAGAAGTCCGGCGATCAACCACATGAACGCTACTATA
>JACFNW010000302.1:0-326 GCA_019454665.1 Fimbriimonadaceae bacterium
CGCAGGTACGATCGCGTGGCCTCGGTCGCCGAAGCGCCGCTGCGCGTGTACGAGAGCCAGTACCGATCCGCGCGGATCGCGTCGCCCGGCTGCGCCGGGGCACCGCTCGGGCGCGCCCAGTAGTCGAGGTCCGCAACCAAGCGCGGATCGTAGACCATCGAGGGGCCGGCGTAGTTGGCCGATGTGTCGGAGTTCGTCCGCACAAGCCGAGGCGTATAGCTCAGCACCAGCGTCGCCGTCGTGGGCAAGCCCGTTCCAGAGAACCGAATCGTGCCGCGCACAGGGTCGAGGAACGCCTTGCCGCCCAAGATGGTGTCGAACGAGAT
>JACFNW010000302.1:336-3626 GCA_019454665.1 Fimbriimonadaceae bacterium
TCTGGCGGGTTCCGGGCCGCTCGAGGTTCGAGTAGTTGCCCGCCGCCGACACCACCCCGAGCTCGACCGGGGCCGTCGTCCACAGCAAACCAGACGCCTGATACCGACCGTCGCTCAGCGCCGCCACGCGTTCGCGCGTTCGGGCTTCGAGCGACGCGAGGACCGCCTGACCGCCCGAGATTTGGAACCGGGCGAAGTAGACGCCCGCGTGGCTCGCGCCGCGCACCTTGGCGTCGAACGCGACCTCGAACACTTCGCCGGCCACGCTCGTCCGCGCGACCATGCTCGCCGAGCCGATGGCTTCGAACGCATCGCCGAGCCCGACCACGATCGGATCGCCGAAGTGGGCCGCCGAACTGCCGTCGTCAATCAGGGGCAGGACAAGGAGAGCCGAGCCGGCCGCCCCGCGCTGCGTCACCATCACGAGGCCGATGTTGCCGATCTGCACCACGGAGGGGCGACCATAGACATAGGACGGGTCGAGTTCGGCCACGGCCGGCACGTTGGCCGTGCCCGAGTTCCAGTACAGCTCGGACGCGCCGAGGGCCGCCGTACGGATGCGGTTGGCCAACAGCAACGTCTTGCCGATGCGGCCGTTCGCCGTCTCCACTTGCGCCGAACCGAGATAAGCCAAGAACGCGTCGTTGCGCATGGTCTGGTTCGGGTTCCAGAACCCGTTCGAGGGCAACGCCGCCGCGCCGAAGCGAGCGGTCCCCGCAACCAGCGTTTGCCCCATCCCCTCGAAAAGGGTCTGGGAAGGCACCGCGGGCAACGGTCCGATGGCATAGCGGAACCATCGCGTCTTCGCGCCGGGAGAGAAGAAGTTGAAGTCCCTGAGCGGGCTCAGGTACGGCACGCTCGCCGGCGCGACGCCGCCGATCGTCCCGACGTAGATGCGCCACGCGTCCTCGGGCTGATAGCCCACGGGCGGAGCGGCGTCCCACGCCGGCCGAGTGGACGAGAACGCCATGACGAGGTTGCCGAACGAGTCGCGCGCGCCGCTGGGTTGATCGTTGGCGAACCGGAACGGCGCATTGCCCGTGCCCGAGTCCACCATCGGACCACCGAACGGCGAGAACCCTGAGGTGATCCGCGTCTCGCGCACGCCGAATTTCAGCGTGAAGCCAGGGTCGGAGTACGCCTCGGTGGCCTCGCCCCCCGCATTGAGGTCCAGCGAAGAGTCCTGGTTCGAGTCTTCGATGACCCGCATGGTCTGCTCGTACGAACCGATCGGGAAGCCGACCGGAACGCTGGCCGTCACCACCGGCGGGCCGACGCGATACTGCGCCTCGGGGAACAACGGCCCCTGAACGGCGCCGATCAACGGGTTGGCGCGGCGAATCGGGTTCACCGACAGCGAGGTCGGGCCGCCATCGCCGACGCGCGGCTTCTGAAGCAACACGCGCTTCACCGGGGCGAAGCGGTCGTCCAAATCGCTGAACACGTCGAATCGGCTGTCGATCCAGGCCGCCGGGTCGTTACCCGGGGCGAAGACGCGCCACGGTTCATAGGCGTTGCCGACGTTGGTCGCCTTGGCCAGACGCAGGTCCAGCAGGTTCACGTTGCCTTCGTTGAAGACCGTGAATTCCTTGAACATGGGCACAAGCGGGCCGCCCCAGGGGTTGAGCTCGGAAGCCGACTCGAAGGGGCCGATGGGTGTGTAGCCAGAGCCTTGCGACAGCGAGCCCAGATCAACGGTAGGCGTGCCGACGCGGAACTTCTCGTCCACGGCCACGTTCGCCGACGTCCAGAGTTCGCGGAAGGCCTCGCGCCCTCGTCCGCCGCGCTCGAGATCGCCGTTGCCGTTGGTGTCCACAAACACCACCAAGCCCCCTCGGTAGCCGTATGGCACCTGGGCACCGGCAGAATCGGGACCGACGCTGGCGTTCGCGGGCTGGTACTTGGGCACGCTGATCTCCACGTCGAAAATCGTCGGCGTGAGCAAGCGCGTCGTCGGGTTCGAAGCATCCACACCCGTGGGCGGGTTGAGCGTCACGGGGCCGTACACGGGGTTCTCGGCTCGGCCCTGAAGGTCTTTGGTGACCTTGACCTGGCTGGCCGTGATGTTCGGGTAATCGAGACTGGTGTTCGGGAAGTTGTCGGGGTAGTCCTCGAACAGCGGATAGGCTCCGCCAACGGGCTTGACCACGGCCAGGCGGCCATTGGCCCATTCGAGTCCGGCCCGGGCGACGCGCACGTTGTCCAAGCCGCGGCCGGGCCCGCGCAACAGCGTCATCAAGGAGCGGTCAATGACCTCGAACTGCGCGTTCCCCGATTGGCCGTGGAACGTCACGCCGACCGTCGCGGTCAGCAGCCCCTCGTTCGCCGGAGTGCCGTCGAGGTTGGGCGAACCGTTGACCAAGTTCCCGGGATCGGCGGCGTTGGTGGTCGCGCCGATCGAACGGTCGGGGTCCACCGAGTTGTCGGGGTTGCGGCGCATGACCAACGCGATCGGGTTGGCCACCTGGAACGGAATCCGCGCGTCGTTCTGGCTCATCACGATGTTCTGGCGGTTGCCGTTCTGGCTGACCGAAGACGTGCTGATCGAGAACGAGACCGTGCCGTCGCCCGGGGGCAGCGCGTGCACGCCGCCGCCCTGAATCGTGAAGCTCAGGATGGCGTAGCCCTCGCGCTCGGATGGGGCGGACGTCGCGAACCGGCGACTCTCCACCGTCAGATTGCGGTTCGAACGACCGTCCACGCTGAACGAGAAGTTCACCGCCGGAGGCGGAACCGGGTTGTTGTTGACGTCGAGCGTGCGGTACGGGAAGTCGTACACCAGAATGTAGAGCGTCTGGCCCCACTCGAACACGCCGCTCGGCACTTGGTTGCCGGCGTCGGTCGCCAGCGTGTAATCCGCCGTGGCTTGCCGGAGCTGGTTGTAGGCGTCCCGCGTGACGAACTTGATCTTGGCGTCGCGGAAGTCGTCCCCGATGGGGTCGTTCTCGACCACCGACTCTTCGCCGGGCACTTCCTCGCCCTCGAGGTCGGGCACCAAGCCGACGTCGTTGTTCCACGCGTACAGGTTGCCGGCGTAGTCGGCCCCGTACAGCCAGGAGTTGCCCTGAGCCATCGAGGATTCGACCACGTCGCTCGCGCTGATGTACTCCCAGGCCCGCCGGGTGCCGAAGCGGTTGAGCATCGAAGTCCGGGCGAACAAGGCGACGAACCGGCCATCGGACGTCGGCACCAGCACCACCGGTGCGCCGAGGTGCCGCGCACCCGTGCCGCTGTTGTCGAACACGTCCATCTTGCTGAACGTGAGGCTCCCTAGCGCGGGCGAGTCGAGC
>JACFNW010000303.1 GCA_019454665.1 Fimbriimonadaceae bacterium
GCGTCGTAGAGCTTGGAACTCGCCGAACCCTTGCCACCCATCCGGGCCACGACGCGGAGCATCTCCATCGCTGTGGCGAGACCGTCGCCGGTGGGGCCATGCTCGGGGAAGATGGTGTGGCCGCTCTGCTCGCCGCCGATGTGGGCGCCCGTGCGTTCGATCTCGTCCGAAACGTACTTGTCGCCGACCTTGGTCAGAGCAACTTGGAAGCCATGATCCTCCATGAATCGGACGAATCCGGTGTTGCTCATCACCGTGCCGACGACGACTTTGGGCTCGCGGCGCCAGTGGGATGCCCAGCCTGCGATGACTCGGTCGCCGTTGATCAGGTGGCCGAGTTCGTCGCTGAAGATCGCGCGGTCCGCGTCGCCGTCGAACGAGACGCCGACGTCCGAGCCCGACTCGAGCGTCAGCCGCTTGATGGTGGCGGGATGGGTCGCGCCGACGCCATGGTTGATGTTGTCGCCATCGGGTTCAGCACCGACCAAGGTAACCGTCGCGCCCAGCCGTTCGAGGACGATCGGCGCGAGCTCGTACGCCGCGCCGTGCGCAGCGTCTACAGCGACCTTCATGCCGTCCAACCGCTCGGGCACTAGCCCGACCAAGAAGTCCACATACTCGCTCACCCAGGGGCGCGTGGCCGAGTTGAGGAAGCCGATCTCGGCGCCCGTGGGCCTGTCCAAGGGCTCCTGATCCATCAGGGCTTCGATGTGAGACTCGTCCTCGTCGCTCAGCTTCTTGCCAATACGCGAGATGAGCTTGATGCCGTTGTCGGGCGCGGGATTGTGGCTGGCCGAGATCATCACGCCGAGGCCGAACCCGCCCTTCTTCGCGCCGAACGAGACCGCTGGCGTCGGCACAACGCCCACGGCCACCACGTCCACGCCGACGGTGCAGAAGCCGGCGGCGAGGGCTGCGCCCAGCATGGGGCCGCTGCGCCGCGTGTCGCGGCCGACATACACCTTCGGCGGCAGGCCCCGCTCGATGAGGTAGCGACCGGCGGAGTGGCCGATTCGGTAGGCGATTTCGGGCGACAGCTTGACGTTGGCGACGCCTCGGACGCCGTCCGTTCCAAAGTACTTGCGGCTCATGGCAGTTTGCTGACCTGGACCTTGGCCGGGCGGATGACCTTGTCGGCCAACCGGTAGCCGGTCTCGAGAATCTTGACGACGGTGTCTTCGGGGTGTTCGTCGCTGGGCATGGTCAGCACCGCGTCGTGCTGGTCGGGGTCGAACGGCACGCCGGTCTCGGCGATCGCGACGACCTTGGCTTCATCCAACGCGCCGCGCATCTGCTTCTCGACCGCCCGCAACCCTTCGAGCATCGTCTCGACGCTCGCGCCGTTCTCGCCGGAGGCGACGGCTCGCTCGAAGCTGTCCAACACCGGCAGCAACTGGAGGACCAAGCGCTCGTTGGCCAAAACGCGGTAGCGGTCCATCTCCTGCAAGTGCCGCTTGCGCATGTTCTGCGTGTCGGCGCGCAGGCGGAGGTTCTCGTTCTTCAGGGCGTCGCAGAGTTCTTGGAGCTGGGCACACTCCGACTCGAGTTCCTCAAGTCGAGCGGCGGCGAAGTCCACGTCTTCGGACGTGGGCACGGGCTCCGGTTCGAGGCCTTCGGCCTCGGGCTGGGTCGCTGGGATTTCGATCTCCTCGTTCATAGCGTGGGGGATTGGGCTTGCCGATTGTACCGGAGGGGCCCTTTGGGACGGATGGCGGGTCCCGCGCGTCAAACTCCAGTAGGAACCCACATGACGAAACGCTGGACGCTGCCCCTGGCCACCTGCCTCCTCGCCTCGACCGCCATGGCTCAAACCGATTCGCCCAAACTCGCCGACCCCGTGACCGAGGCCGAAGCGATGGGCGTGATCGTCAAGGTCGAAGATGTGATGGGCAAGGTGCTGGGCGTCAAGGCCATGCCGCGATCGCAGCGCCCCTGGAGCAAAACCAAGGCGATGACCCGCGCCGCTGTCATTGACGAGTTCGACAGGCTCTTCGCCTTGGCCAAGCCCCAGTTCAAGTACACGCAAGACCCCCAGCCTTTCGACAAAACCAAGCTCAAGGCGCCCGCGCCGCAACTCGCCAAGCTTGAGAAACT
The DNA here is from genome assembly GCA_019454665.1 of Fimbriimonadaceae bacterium. Taxonomy (GTDB): domain Bacteria; phylum Armatimonadota; class Fimbriimonadia; order Fimbriimonadales; family Fimbriimonadaceae; genus UBA2387. The sequence goes on from JACFNW010000303.1 coordinate 2,095, forward strand.
CATCGCGTTCGGCTTGGTCGCACCCTTCGGGCCGCTGGCGACCGGACCCGGCGACACGCTGAAGCTGCGCGAGTTCGGCGACGCCATCGGCTTTTTGATCTCCGCGGTCGCCAGCCTGACGCACACGCCGAGTTCGCGTTGGTCGCCGTATTTGGTCGCGATAGATCAACAAATCGCCCCGAGCCGCCGAGAATTGGAAAGCAAGCGCAAAGGCGGCGGTGGCGGAAACCGGCAGAATTAGCGTCCCTATCTCTCCAGACTCACGCCGATACCACCGATAGGCGAGGTGGGAACGAAACCTCGTCGAAGGACGAAAGACGATGAGTCTCAGCAGCAGTCTATCTGGCATCACGTTCAGCGGTATCGGCAGTGGCATTGATACGGCTTCGATCGTGTCGCGTCTGCTGCAGGTCGAAGCGATTCCGATCCAGCGCCTGCAGCAACAGCAGCAGACGATCCAAACGCGCATGAGCGTGATGGGAGAACTGCGCTCGCGCCTCAGCTCGCTGAGCACGTCGGCCAGCTCGCTGAACAGCTCGAACACGTTCAACCCCATCAAGGCGTCGTCCAGCGACTCGGCGGCCGTCGGCGTTTCGAGCACGGTGGGCAGCGTCGCGGGAACCTACCAGATCGAGGTCACCCAGCTCGCCAAGGCGCACAAGGTGTCGTCGGCGGGTCAGACGGATTCCACGTCCGCGCTCAACCTGACGGGCACGTTCTCGGTGAACGGCAAGGGCGTGACGGTCGAGGCCTCGGACTCCTTGACCAAGGTGGCCCAGAAGATCAACTCGGCCAACGCCGGCGTCACGGCATCCATCATCAACGGGGGCGCGGGCAACGCGTTCATCACCCTGACCGCCAAGGACACGGGCGAGTCGAACGCCATCGCCCTGGCCGACCTGGGCACCAGCAATGTTCTTTCGTCGTTGGGCCTGACCAGCGGGGCGGCCTCCGTGCGAAGCCCGATCACCGATGGGGCGAAGGGCAACGCGTTCGCGAGCCAGACGCAGATCGTCTCCGAGATGCTCAAGGTCGAAATCCTGCCGCCCAACACGGTGCAGATCTCGGTCAACGGCCAGAACATTGACATCAACCTGAGCTCCGACAGCCTGGACGCGATCGCGAGCAAGATCAACGCCGCCAACGCCGGAGCAACGGCCAGCGTGGTGCAAGAGACCGTCAACGGCAGCCCTGCCTATCGCCTGCAAATCGTCGGCGATTCGGGAACGCCCACGTTCGCGGACAGCGAAAACGTGCTGACGGCTCTGGGCATTCTGCAACAGGGCTATGGCAATCAACTGGTCGCCGCGCAGGACGCCGAGTACTCCATTGACGGAGTGGACCTGACTTCGGCATCCAACTCGGTGAAGGACGTCTTGCCGGGCGTGACGCTCAGCCTGAACAAGACCACCGACTCAGCCGTGACGGTGACCATGAGCCGAGACGACTCGGCGGTGGCGAGCCGCGTGAAGGACTTCGTGGCCGCCTACAACAACATGGTGGACTTCAT
>JACFNW010000304.1 GCA_019454665.1 Fimbriimonadaceae bacterium
AACCGCTTCAGCGGATGATGGGCGGCAAACGACGCCCTACGGCGTTGTTCGTCTGGTCGGACGATGTGGCGTTCATGCTGATGCAGAAGCTTGCCGAATGGGGCATCTCGGTCCCCCGCGACGTGTCGCTCGTCGGTTTCGACAGTTCGGACGCGTGCGAGCGGGTGACTCCCGCCCTGACCAGCGTCCGCCAGCCGGTATCGGTCATGGCGCGCGACGCCGCCAGGTTGCTGGCCAAGCTGGCCCGCCGCGAGCCCGTGGAGCGCACCGGCCTCATCTACCCCCCGACGCTCGATGTCCGCGCGTCGAGCATTCCCTTCCTTGAATCCGCCATAGCCCTATGAACCCTTCCACCCCTTTCCGGATCGCTTGTGCCGCACTCGCCATGGCGGGCATCGCGCTCGCCGGATGCGATTCGGGCACACCCAAACTCGACGAACAGCACCTGGAGAAGGCCACCGCCGGCGCCTTCGAGATGCGGGCCATCTTCGACAAGGTCCAGGGCGACTGGGAGAAGCTGACTCCCGACGACCGCAAGAAGTTCATCGACGCCTGGGGCGGCGACGAGTCCGTCGCCAAAAACCAATGGGACTACATGAAGAACCCGACCCCCCGCGGCGGCCCGATGATCAGCAAGCCCCAAGGCCAGTGACAGCGCTTTTTACCGAACAGAACATCGCACTCGTGACGATGAGGTCCAAACCCATGAACAAGACTCGGGCATTTACGCTCATTGAACTCCTGGTCGTTATCGCGATCATCGCCATCCTGGCGGCCATGCTCTTCCCGGTGTACGCGCAAGCGAAGCAAGCGGCGAAGAACACGACCTCCATCTCCAACCTGAAACAGATCGGCACGGCACTCATGATGTACACGGCCGACAACGACGACCGCTTCCCGAATCGCCGCTATCAGGTGGCCGTGACCACGGCACCCGGACGCGCGCTGTACTCCTGGAAGCACTCGACGCACCCCTATGCGAAGAGCACCGACATCTACACCGATTCGACCAACCCGGCATCGAAGTTCGTCGACGACGTGTCCGACCCGTACATCTCGCTGGCCGACAACTTCGTTCCGGCCGACCCCGTGTTCCGCCGCGGCTACGCCATGAACAACACGTTCTGGCTCTCCGGCGATTGGGGCGGCAACGGCATCAGCGTCAGCCAAGTCGACGAGCCTGCAAAGGTCATGCAGATCACCGAGACCACATCCGTCTGGGTGGACTACGGCGTCTACATCCCGTACTGCAACGGCAGTGCGGCCAGCGCCACTTACGGCCACTGCGTCGATGGCGAGACCTGGTGGGGTCCGAACGTTCCCCGCGTCTGGCCCGGCGCCGCGCCCAACTACGGCGGAGGCAAGTGGGGCCACAAGGCCATGGTCTCGACGTTCTTCGACGGCCACGCGCAACGCATCGACCTCGGTCGAACGTGCGCCGGTGGAGCGAACGAGCTCAACAACTGGGGCTACGTTCCGAGCAAGCTCCCGAACGGCTACTTCGCCGCCGGCCTCGAGTGGCTCGACACGTTCTGCCAGTCCTATCGGGCGGCTCAGTAAGCCAGCCCATGCCTCACGTTGGGGGACCCGCTCCTGCGGGTCTCCCACGACTTTCCCGCGCGCCATATGATCTCGCTTCTCTTGTGTGCCGCCGTCTCGGTTGCCCCGTTCGCCGCGTTCGATCCGGTCCTCGACGATCTTTCCCAGCGGGCCGTCAAGTACTTCTGGGAGCAGTCCCACCCCAAAACCGGACTCACGCTCGACCGAGCCAACAACAAGGAAGACCTGCCCCGCACTGAACACGTCGCCAGCATCGCCGCCACGGGCTTCGCCCTCTCGGCCCTGGCCATCGGTGCCGAGCGCGGCTGGATCGAGCGCGACAGAGCCCTTCAGCGTGCGCGAGCGACCATGAGAACACTCGTCGACTTCCCGATCCGCAGCCGGGGCTGGTACCTCCACTGGGTCGACTGGGAGAGCGGCAACCGCCTTTGGAAGAGCGAAGTCTCCACGATCGACTCGGGCATCCTGTGGGCGGGCATGCTCGTCGCGGAGCGCTACTTCAAAGACCCCGAAATCACGCGCGCATCCGACCGGATCTTGCGCGAAGTGGACTGGGAGTGGATGCTCACCGATGGCGGGGCGAAACCCGATTCGCTTAGCCTCACGATGGGTTGGCATCCCGAAACAGGATTCATCAAGGCACGCTGGGACAGCTACAACGAACTCATGTTGCTCTACATCCTGGCCCTCGGAGCGAACGAGCGGTTCCCCGAGAAGAGCTGGGCCGATTGGAAGCGCCCCGAAGTCGAATACAAGGGCCACAAGCTCTTTGTGGGCGGACCGTTGTTCCTGCACCAGATGTCCCACGTGTTCTACGACTTTTCCAGCCGCCGAGACGCTCTCGGCTACGACTATTGGGTGGGCGCCAGAAACGCCACGCTCGCCAACCGTCAGTACTGTGTGGACAATCCCAAGGGTTTTGCCGCCTACGGGCCCGACGTGTGGGGCCTCTCGGCGTGCGACGGGCCGGACGGCTACAACGCGTTCGGCGCGCCCGGCTGGATCTCCGACGACGGCACGTTGGCACCCGCCGCAGCCGTCGCCAGCGTCATCTTCACCCCCGTGGAGAGCCTCGCCGCTGCTAAGGCGATCAAAGCGAAACATCCGGAAACCTATGGCCGCTACGGGTACACCACGGGCTTCAACCCGACCCGCAAGTGGCAATCGCCCGACGTGATCGGCATCGATGTGGGACAAATGCTGCTCGCCATTGAAAACCACCGCGACGGGCTGCCGCACCGCCTTTCAATGAGCCACCCCGTCGCGCAGCGCGGCATGGCCCGCGCCGGATTCCGCAAAACCGAAGAGGGTCCCCTGGAAACGCGCCCCCTGAGGTCGGCGCGATGATCGCACCCAAAGCGCGCCTCGCTGGATTGGACTGGCGGGACAACCCCTACGGCACGTTCGACCAGGACACCGGGGCGTTCGTCATCCGCGACCCGCTCACGCCCCGACCTTGGGTGAACGTGATGGCAAACGAGGACTACGGCCTGGTCATCAGCCAAAAGGGCGGCGGATTCTCTTGGTACAAGAACTGCCAACTGGGCCGGCTTACGCGTTGGGATCAGGACTTGGCCGCCGACGACCAGGGCCGCTTCTTTTTCGTCCGCGACACGGACACGGGCGAGACGTTCTCAACGACCTTCCAGCCCGTGAGGAGCCGCCCGATCGAGGAGACCATCGAGCATGGCTTGGGCTACACGACGTTCGGCCGCAAGTTCGCCGGTTTGGACCTCGAGCACACCGTGTTCGTCCCGCGCGCCGAGGCGTGCGAGCTGTGGCTGGTGACGCTTCGCAACACGTCCTCCCGCGTGCGCAACCTGCGGCTGGCCAGCTACCTGGAGTGGCACTTTGGCGGCCCAGGCGAGTGGCACCGCGAGTTCCACCGTCTGTTCATGGAGTCTCGCACGGTGGGCGACACGCTCTTGGCTTGGAAGCATCGCGGTCTGGTCGAAGGGGCACGCCGATCCGAGCGCGAGCAGGGTTGGGCGATCGCTTCCCTCAAGGGTCCGTGTGCGGTGGAGTGGATCACCGACAAGG
>JACFNW010000305.1 GCA_019454665.1 Fimbriimonadaceae bacterium
GTGCCGTAGCGGTTGTCGAACAGGTGCTTGGTGTCGGCGTCGTTGACGGCGATGATCGGATAAGCGAGCACGCCGTCCTTGGCCATCGCGCGCAGTCGGATGACGCCGGTCGTGGTCTCTTCGGTGCCACCCACAATGCCGGGGATGAGTTCGCGTCGCTCGTTGAGGATGACTCCGACGGTGTCCGCGCCATCGTCCATGGTCAGCGTCGGTTTGATGTCCAGCGCTTGGTGAATGTGGCGGTAGTACGTTTCGTTGTCCTCGCCCTTGATGCAGAAGGTCGCCACGTCGAAGTCGTGCACGAGCGAAGCGGCCACATCGTCCTGGGTGCTGAGCGGGTTCGAGGCGCAGGCCGCGACCTCGGCACCGCCCGCTTTGAGCGTGCGGAGCAGGTTGGCGGTTTCGGACGTGATGTGCAGGCAGGCGACGACGCGCTGGCCGGCAAGGGGCTTCTCGGCCTCGAAGCGCTCGCGGATGAGCCGGAGAACCGGCATGTCGCGCTCGGCCCATTCGATGCGCTGGCGGCCAAGGTCGGCCAATTCGAGGTTCGCGACGTCGTGCAATCTGACTTCCACGAGCAGGATGGTACCCTTCACGCCGAATGCGGATCGCCGACCTGCTCGATCGCGGGACCCCGACCTACTCGTTCGAGTTCTTTCCACCCAAGTCTCCCGAGGGTTGGGAGGCGTTGCGGTCGAACCTGGTCGGCCTACGCAGACTCGAACCCGCCTTTGTTTCGATCACCTACGGCGCGGGCGGCAGCACGCGCAACCTCACGCTGCAGTTGGTGGACGAGATGCACGCCATGGGATTGTTGCCGATGGCCCACTTGACGTGCGTCGGCCACACGGCGGACGAGTTGGGCGCGATCCTCGACCATCTGGACGCCACGGGCACGCGCAACGTGCTGACGCTCCGAGGCGACCCGCCCAAGGGCGAGACGCGCTTCGTCACCGTGGAGGGCGGCTTTGCCCACGCCTCGGAACTTGCGGCGTTCGCCCGGTCGCGGCACGGGTTTTGCCTGGGTGGGGCGTGCTACCCCGAGAAGCACCCGGAGTCGCCCTCGGAGGACGAGGACCTCGCGAGGCTCGTCGAGAAGGTGAATGCCGGGGTCGAGTTCCTGATCACCCAGTTGTTCTTCGACCCGGACGCGTACTTCCGGTTCGTGGACCGCTGTCGGCGGGCGGGAATCGGCGTGCCGATCGTTCCGGGCATCATGCCGGTCACGAGCTTGAAGTCGCTGGACCGGTTCACCACGCTCATCGGCGCGACGATTCCAAGCGAACTGCGCGCACGATTGGACGGCGCGGGGCCGGGGGATGGGGAAGTGGCGCGCGTGGGCATCGAATGGGCCGTCGAGCAGTGCCGTGCGCTGCTGGCGGGTGGGGCGCCGGGCATCCATTTCTACACGCTGAACCGGTCTCACGCGACCGAGACTATTCTCAACGCCGTTCGCTGAAGTGAATCGGCAATATTCAGCTTTGGGGCGTTGGAATTGTCTTGATCTCGGCCATAATATTGACCTCAGAACCGCAATTCTTGCGGTTCCGTCCGTGTCCCATGGGCTCCTTCGACTTGTATTCGATTTGCCATCCGCTGTACGACATCCAAGCGGAGGTGGGAGACGATTTGCTCCAGACGCTGGGCTTCACCAAGGGGGGTGCGCACATGGTGGACCACGAGGTCCAGCGGACGCTGGTGCCGCGCATCTACGAGCACATCGTGAACGCCGAGTCGGGCGGCTCCGGCGCCAACACGGCGATCGGCATCGTCCAACTCGGCGGCAAGGCGGCCTTTGCCGGAAGGGTGGGCGAGGACGAGCATGGCCGCCTCTACGCCGAAGGGCTTCGCACGCGTCGCGTGGTCGCGAACCTGCCCGCCAGCCCGACCGATACGGGCATCTGCATCGTCCTGGTCACGCCGGACGCCCAGCGGACGATGGTCACCTACCTGGGCGCGAGCACGCTTCTCACCGAGCGCGACCTCGACTTGGACCACCTCTGTTCGAGCCGATTCCTGTACCTCACGTCGTACCTGTTCGACGAGAGCGGTCCGAGCGCCGCTGCCCGTGCCGCCGTCCGGCACGCGGAGGCCCACGGGGTGAGGATCGCGCTGGCGCTCTGCGATGCGGGCGTGGTCGAGCGGTTGCGCGAGCCCCTGGCCGAGTTTTGCGCGCAGCGGGCCCACGTGGTCATCGCCAACGAGCAGGAGTCGTGTCTGCTCACCGAATGTGGCACCGCCGACGAGGCCGTGGCGCTGATGTCCGAGGGCGGCCGCATCGCCGCTGTCACGCTTGGCTCTCAGGGGGCGCTCGTCGGTGCGGCGGGCTCCGTCGCGGCGATTCCTGCGACGGCGGCAAAGGCCGTGGATCGAACCGGGGCGGGGGACATGTTCTCGGCGGGGTTGCTCTATGGCCTGGCGCGGGGGTGGCATCCCGATCAGGCGGCTCGGCTGGCCGTTGCGAGTGCGGCGCAGGTCGTGGAGCATCTCGGTGCACGGCTCCCTGTGTGCGCGGACCTGAGCGGTCTGGCCGCCAAACACGCTCCCCGCGTTCAAGAGCGGGTACATTAGGGCATACGCCTTCCATAGGAAGGCTTCTTCGTTTTCGACAGGATCCACCACCGTGAGAATCCGCAACAAAGAACTCAGAACGCGCCGACACCGCAAAGAGCAAGCCATCAAGGCCCTGAAGCGGGCAGCCATCGCCGCCAGCGCCGAAGCCAAGGCGACCAAGCCCAAGGCCGCGCCGAAGAAGGCCGAGACCGCCAAGAAGGCCCCCGCGAAGAAGAAGACCGCCAAGGCCGATTCCGCGGAGTAAACCGCGCTCATCGGCTGCCTCGGGACGCGACGATCCGAGCGACGAGCGAGTATAAGGTAGCAGATGCTCACCCCGTTCGACTGGCAGGAAGGCGTCGGTCACCGTGCCGGCTACGTCGAGGCCAAACTCGCCCACGGAGCCCCCGTGCTGGCCGCATCGTGCCGAGAGGGCGTGGCCATCTTCACGCGGCGCAAACAACGCGACAAGGTGTTCGAAATCTACGACCGGCTCGCCTTCTCGGCGATCGGGCAGCAATCGGATATCGAGGCGTTGCGCGTCGCTGCCGTCGAGTTCGCCCACCGCGAGGGCTACCGGGGCAGCGAGGAGGACGTGACGATCCAGCGCGTCGTCGCCGCGATCAGCGGGCCGGTGAAGTCGGCGTTCGGCAACTTTGGCTCCAGCCCGTTTGTCGTCCGCTCGCTGTTCGCCGAGGTGGGCGAGACGCCAGATGACGACCGCTTCTTCGTGCTCGACTTCGATGGCGACTACACCGAGCACAACGGCTCGGCTTGGGTGGGCCCGACCCACGAAGGCGAACCGTTCGCCGCGCAGCCCGACGAGTCGTTCGAGTCCGCGATCGCCCGCATGCGGGCGGCTTGGGACGCCATGACGACGGAGGACACCGAGGCGCCGCAGGGCTTGAGCGATGAAGCGGTCCTGCTCAGCCGCGACCCGACGCGCCTCGCTCGATTCGTGCGAAGTCCGCTCGCGACGTCGCTCGCGTGACCCAAGCCATCCCCTCGCTGGCCAATGCCTCCGCTGCGGAT
>JACFNW010000306.1:0-1935 GCA_019454665.1 Fimbriimonadaceae bacterium
AGCAGGGTCGAACAACGTGACCGTGCCGGTGGACGTTTGCCCGCCATTCACGTCGTTCGGCGCGACGGAAACCTCGATCAGGTTCGGGCCACCGAGCCGGATGCGCCACATGCCGCGCCCCCACGTCGCCGCGTTCAGATAGCCGGTGCCGGGGACGTACTCCAGATCGTTGACCTGAACGTTGGGCAGACCAAGCGGCCCTGTTGCGTTGAACCACGTCGCGCCGCCATCGTTGGTCATGAACACACCGACATCCGTGCCGACGTACCATGTGTTTTGGGGGTCGCGAGGGTCGTGCTCGACCGTGTTGATCGGCACGTCCGGGAGCCCAGTTGCCCCCGAGCCCGAGACGTTCGCGAACGTCACCAAGACCGTGTTGTTGATCGGGGTCATCGTGACGCGGAACAGGTGACCCACGTCTCCGGGGCCTTCAAATCCCGAGAACGCTACGAGGAACCGGTTGGGGTTTGTGGGATGAACGTCAATGTCCGTGATCGCTCGGTTGGGCAGGCTGGTGAGCGGGGGTGCCTGGTCATCCCAGGAGGTGAACGACGCCCCCGAATCGGTCGAGACCGTCAACTCGCCCGTCACGCTTCCCGCATAGATCCGGGTGGCGTCGCTCGGCGCAAACGAAATCACCTGCCACTGGCGGGTGTCGCGAGTCTGACGTAGAAAAGATGTCCAAATCCCGGTGGCGGGGCTATACCTATCGATCCAACTGAAGTTGGCGTGGTACAGCTGATTGTTCGCTGCGTGGTAGAAGATCGGCTCGCGAAAGGCGTTGTTGGCACCGGCATTCCGAATCACCCCCGGAAACGTGTCTCTGTTCCACGTTTGCCAGTTGTCCGTGGTTTGGTAGACCGACCCATTTTGGTTCGTGATGTATTGTACGTTGGGGTTGTTCGGGTTGATCTCGGCGGCTATGCCGTCGCCCAAGCCAACGTTCTGCCAGTTGTTGAGGTCGCCCGGTCGGGCCGCTGCGATGCTGTTCGGGAACGCGTTGTCCTGCGTTCCTCCAATCATCCGGTCGGCCTGGTTCGGGTGCCAAGAGGCGTCGTAGAACTGGGTGAACTCGAGGTCCGCGTTGAGATTGGTGATGTTCAGGTTGTTGCTCAACGTCGAGTACGTGACCCGATAAACGCCACCGTCGTTGCCGATGATCGCCTGATTCAGGTTGACCGGGTTGAGGCCGAAGGCGTGCTGGTCGTTGTGTGTCTTGGCTGGGGAACCGGTCAGGAAGTTGGGGCTGGCACCCGCATCCGTCGTCTGCCCTGCCGAAATCCAGTTCGGCGAAGCGGCCGTGGGGTTGCTGCACAGGAACAGGTCCACCTGACCGACCACGAGGACATCCTGAGGCGTGCCGTTGATCGTCGGCCGAAGGCATCCCAGGTAGAAGTTGTAAGTCACCTGGTCGAAGCCCGGGAAGTTGGTGGTCCACTGCCACCACGTGTTGTTTGTCGCATTCCCCGTGGGTGCGTTCGCTCCAGAGCCTGCAGCCTGGATGCACGTGTAGACGCGACCGTTGCGGATCACTCTGGTTCCGACCGCATAGTCGGGACCATTCGCCCAAGGCGGGCCGTTCAGGAAGTCGCCCGTGATGTTGGTCCAATTCCCTCCCGCATTCTCGCTCCGCCAGATGCTGCCGACGGTGCTGGAATCCATCACGTAAACGCGATCCGCGACCGTTTGAGAGGCAACCACATAGGGATTGCCGACGAATCCGGCTGGAAGGGCGATCGAAGACCAGTTACGGCCCTGGTCTCTGGACCGATAGAGCGCCGCAGCGATCGAACCCTGACGCCCCCCGATCGCGTAGACGTTGCGCGTGCCGTTGCCTCGAGGCAGGCTAACAGTCACCGACGAGAAGTCGTTCTGCTGAATGACACCACCCACGGTCATGGTGGCCCACGATTCGCCGAAGTCCTCGCTGATGAG
>JACFNW010000306.1:1947-3570 GCA_019454665.1 Fimbriimonadaceae bacterium
CACGTTGGATGCGTCGGGATGCACAAGGATCGAGCTGACGGCGTCGCCCAGCATTTGAGCCCTTCCCACGTTCCGCCACGTCGAGCCTCCGTCGGTGGACTTCATGATGCCGATGCCGTAGCCCAAGCCCGAACCTGCTGCCGTCGTCTGGTAGTCGCCGGTGCCGACATAAACCTTCATCGAGTCGGCCGGGTCGACGGCGATCGAGGAAACGTGGAGCATTTCCCAGTCGTCCGAGAGAACCGACCATGTCGATCCACCGTTTGTCGAGCGCATCAACCCACCAAAACCGCTGCCGGCATAGACGGTGCTTGTGTTGTTCGGATCGTAAGCGACTGCGGAAACGCGGCCATTGACGGGATTCGGACCCCAATAGCGCCGGTAAGGGGCGTCCATGTTCCGGGGTCCCATGAACTCCCAGGAGCTGTTGGGGGCCATGCTGCCGCTCCCCGAGGCGATCCGCGCGGCCGCCAGTTGGTCGCGATGGGCTGCGGCCCGCTGGTAGGCGCCCTCGGGAATCGAATCGTAAGGGTACTGGCGCTGAAAGACGTAGTCCTTCAGGGCATCCTTCCACTCGCCGGCCACCGAGTCGAACTGCTTCTGGAACTCATGGGTGGTGAGCGCCTGACGGTCTGCGGTCGGGGTCTGCGTCGTCCTCGGGGAACAACCCAAGACGACCCAAGTGATCGAGGCTGCGAGCACAGCCATCCGGACGAGAGCGCTTCCTTCCTTCATGCCACGTTCGACCTGCGCGGCAAAACCGGCCGGTCACTGCTTGGGACGCACTGCAGCGAGCCTGGGTTCCCGAGGAGGGCTGGTGGGATGATGTTGGGCTGATGCTCGGCTGGGGTCCGGCGACCCGAACATCGGCCGAGCACCAGCCCGACTTCAGCCGGACACCGCCGACCGATACCGAACCTCAGCCGAACAAAATGCAGCACTCCTAACGCGACCTTAACGCTCTTAAGGGCCCCTTAACGGACGCCGCTTCATAGTAGGGCACAGCGTTTCCCGCACGCACGGACCACACCTATGAAAAAGGCCTTCACGCTGATCGAGCTTCTGGTCGTCATCGCCATCATCGCGATCCTGGCCGCCATGCTCTTCCCCGTCTATGCCCAGGCGAAGAACTCGGCCAAGCAGACGGCGAACCTGAGCCAGCTCAAGCAACTCGCCGTTGCCGCTCAGATTTATGCGAGCGACCACGACGACCACCTGCCGAGCGACCCGCTCACCGACTTCTGCCCGTCCGACCCGACCTTGGGCTTGGGCGACATCGACCGATGGGGCAACTACTATTGGCCTTGGCTGTTCAAGCCATACACCAAGGTGCAGCCCACGTCCACATCGCGAGCCCGCGATGGGTTCATGTGGTCGCCTCTCGCGCCGACCAACAACCCTCAGAACCTGAGCGGCGACCGAGCGGCCTGCATCTGGCCCCAGCCCGCTCAATCGTGGGGTCTGGAATGCACGGTGTTCGACGGCGCCGTGTGCGACTCGATCCAGTACTGGTCCACGTACGCTTACAACGAGCACATCGGCGACTATCCGGGCGGCTCCAGCCTGACCGCTTGGCAAGAGCCGGCGGCCTCGTTCCTCCTGCTCGAGGCCACCGACTCGGAG
>JACFNW010000307.1 GCA_019454665.1 Fimbriimonadaceae bacterium
GGCCTTGATGACCTCGGGCGGATAGAAGGTGCCCGCCCGCTCGACCGCGTCGGCGATCTGGTTCTCGATGCGGACGCGAGACTCGACCTCCTCGCCCACCAGCTCGCGGACTTCGTGGCCCACGTTCGGCCGATGCGTGCCTGTGGCGATGAGCACCGTGACCGCTTCGTCGCTGATCCCGGCCCGGTTGAGGGCATTCAGCATGGGCGGGAGCGTGAGCCGGTTGGGCACAGGCCGCGTCAGGTCGCAGATGACGATGCATGCGTCCTTGCGTCCCCGCGCGAGTTGCTCCAGAGGCGCCGTGCCGATCGGTTCCCGCAGCGCCCGCTCGATCGCGGAAACAGGGTCCTCGAGGCGTGGGGCGGGGCGATGGGTCAGCACGCCGCGCACGTTGGCGTCGGGCAACTCGACATCCAGCCCATCTTTGCCGTACCACAGGTGAACGCGCACGGCCCGATTATGGTGCGCTCAGAACTTCGAGGACACCATCACGTAGCCCCAAACCTGGGTCTTGTCGTTGCCGACGGCCAGCGACCGCACGAACGAACCCGGAACGAACACCCCGATTCCCGCGCCCAACGTCCGGTCTTTGCCGAGAGCCTTGGTGCCCGTGAGGTCGGCTTCCCAGCCCACGTCCTTGCCGCTCTTGCCCGTGGCGTCTCGGAACGCGCCATTCTGCCCGCCCCCTGCGCCATACCAACCGTCCTTGGCATCGGCCAGCCAGAACTTGTGCAGTTCCAGTTTGATCGTCGTGTCCGCGCCGACCTTCCTCGTGGCGGATGCGCCCAGTTGCACCATGTTTCGAAGCCCCTGCAGGTCCATCGCACCGTAGAACAGGTGTCCCGTGGGATAGAGCTGATCGAACGTGCGCGCCGTGGCATTCGCGGCGGAGCCCCCAGAGGCGAGGTTGGCTTCCAAGGACAAGGTCGTTTGCGCGTCAGCCGGCATCGTGACGCTGACGCCGAGCGCATGGGCTTCGAGCTTCTTTCCCCCGACGCTGCCCCGCTGAAGGGCGGCATGGGCGGCCCATTGATTCTTGCCCTGAGCCTTTGACCACTGGTGGGCGAGCGTCCAATTCGTGGTTGCGGGGTCGGGGCGCTTGTCGGCTTTGTAGATGAGCGAGGTGTTCCCGTGCTGGCTGGTGTACGCCACGGCACCGAGCGTGACCTCCTGGTTCATCACCGGGTTGACGGTCAGTCGCCCAACGAACGCGTCAACAGACCCACGTTGCAGGCGGATGGCATCCCACGACCTGCCTGAGTTGGCCCAATCGAGCGCCCCGATCAGGCGTTGATTGCCGATGCTGAACCGCTGGCGACCGAGCGTGACCTTGCCGATCGGAGTGGCCGAAGTAACAAGCGCCTCCACCAAGTCCTTGGGGTTGGAGGAGGTCCCTGCGGCCCCGCTGTCGAGCGACATGCGGTTGTCGAGGAACTGGAAGACAACGCGTCCGCTCAACCCAGACTTCGTCTCGAACGAGAAGCCGGGCCTCAGCCGAAGGAAGGACTCGTTCCGGTTGTCGGCTTTGTCGCCGTCGAAGTCGCGGTCGAGCCGGCGCTCGAATCGGTATCGGGTCTCAAGCAACGGCTTGAACGTGACGTCTTGAACTTGGATGGGCAGATCGAACCACATGGCGGTCTCCGGGCGGACGGGTTCAGTGTACGGGGCTCTTGCCCTTGCGAACCATGACCGTCGTCACATTCTGGAGTCGCCGCCCGGCCGCAAAAGTCGGGTCGGGCTACAATGACCCCGTGAACAGCGCTCTTGAGCGCCCCTCGCCTCGGACGGTCTTGGCGTCCAGCACGTTGCTCGGGTCGCTTGCCCCAGAACAGATCGACGCCCTTCTCGAACACTCCCGGCTGGCGCAGGCGGGCCGCGGGGAAGTGATCTGGATGGATGGCTCCGAGGCGTCCTACTTAGGCATCGTCGGCACGGGGTTCGTCAAGATGGTCCGATCCAGTGCGGGGGGGCAGGAGTTGACGGCGGAGATCATGGGTCCAGGGCAGTCGTTCGGTCTTCTGGGGGCCATCGAGGGTACGGGATGCCCGCTGTCGGCTCGTGCAGTTTCTGCGGTTTGGTACTTGCGCGTGCCCAAGACGGATTTCCTGGCGCTCTATGGCGGCAACCTGCCCTTGCGCGATCATCTAATCCGCCGCACGACCCTGCGTTTGCGGGGCGCGATCGACATGATGTCCCGTATGGCGAGCGGCAGGGTCGAGCATCGGATCGCAGCGGTTTTGATTCAGCTGGCCGAGTCCTACGGCGTCGAGGAAGCGGATGGTGCGATGCGTTTGGAGGTCCCGCTCAGCCGTCAGGATCTGGCCGAACTCGCGGGGACGACGGTGGAGACCACGATCCGCATCACCAGCCGCTGGACCAAGCAGGGGGTTCTCAAGGCCCAATACCGGAGCCTGACCATCCAGAACTTAGGCCGCCTGCTCGAAATCCTCGGCGACTGACGGTAGTTGACTCCCCTCCTTCGGAGGGGTGCCCGAAAGGGCGGGGTGGTCTTCACCGAACCCCACCGAACCAAGCCGAACTACACCGAACTACACCGAACCAAACCAAGCCGAACTACTCCGAAGCCGGTTCGAGGACGCCGTCCACCCACGCCAGCGCCGCCATCATGTTCGGGAAGCCGATCGTCGTCGTGCTCAGCAGGACCACGTGGCGAATCTCCTCCGCGTTGGCCCCGGCTTGCAGACACTTGCGTGTGTGGCTGCGTACGGCGCCCTCCATCCGAGCACCCACCGAAAGGGCCAACTTCGCCAACGCCCTCGCTTTGGCGTCCAACGGACCCGCCTCGGACGCCGCCTCGCCCAGGCGGTGATAGGCCGAGGCCATCTCCGGATACCGTTCCAAGAAGCGCTCGTAATGCTTGGGAAGCTTCGTTGCCACGGCCAGAATGTACCTTCAGGCGGCGCGCAAGACCAGGCCGGTGACCTCGGGGCGGCAGAGGAAGCGAACGGGCCGAAGGCACCCCACGCCACGCGTGACATAGACCCGGTGCCGAGGCCCTTCGACCAAGCCCATCTCGTTCTTGTTGCCGAACTCGCTGGGGAGACGGATCGCGCCCCGGAAGGGAACACGCACCTGCCCGCCATGCGTGTGACCGCTGAGCATCAAGTCCACTCGCGCCCCCTCGGGTGTGAACTCCGCCACGTCTGGGTTGTGGGAGAGCACGATGCGCGGCACGTTCTCCGGCACGTCGAGCGCCTTCTCCCAGTTGATCTCGCCCTCCCACTTGTCGCCGACCCCGGTCAGGGCAAGCCTGGCAGACCCCCGGCTCACCACCAAAGGACGGTTCTCGACATTGACCACGCCATGCTTGGCGAACTCGTCGTTCAGCCCGTCGGGATCGCACCAGTGGTCGTGGTTGCCCAGGGTCGCCAGCACGCCATCGGGTGCTCGCAGACCGCTGAAAACGGGGCCCATGTCCGGGCAGTGGTCGGTGGCCTTGGAGTCGATGAAGTCGCCCGGCATCACGATGGCGTCGGGCTTGAAGTCCATCGCGAGCTTGGCCGCCCGGTCCATTTGGTCTTTGCGGATCCAGTACGGGTAGTG
>JACFNW010000308.1 GCA_019454665.1 Fimbriimonadaceae bacterium
CCGACACGGTCACCATCCATGTCCCGTTCCGCATCGTGAAGCGCGGCGGGCGGAAGGAAATGCAACTGCCCGAGGGGGCATCTACCCAGCGCCGTGCCGACGATGCTCTCGTCAAGGCGCTGGCCCGCGCGTTCCGCTGGAAGAGGATGCTGGAGTCGGGCGAGTACGCCACCATCGCCGAACTGGCCGAGCGCGAGGTGATTGCGCCCTCCTACATGACCCGCGTCCTGCGGCTCACGCTGCTCGCGCCGGACATCGTCGAGGCGATCCTGGACGGAAAGCAGGGGCCGGAGGTGACGCTGGTGCGGGTGCTCGAGCCATTCGCGGAAGAGTGGGCGGAGCAGCACGCTGCTTTCTCGCAGCGATAGCCCTTTCGGCAGCCACCGTTCTCACCGACACTGCTTTGCATCCAAGCAAGGATCACAAAACAACACCAACAGGCGCAATCCGACACCAGATGGATCAAATCTAGCATGGCCCCAAGACGGCTGAGGGCTCGGACCCTCCACGCGCGATCGAGAGGATCGCCTTTCTGCTGATAGTCAGGCTATCGTAGGATCACTCCCTGACGTCCCAGCCGATTTTCGCGCGAGTGCACCGCAGCACATGGTTGGCATAACCGCGCAATGGTGCCATGGTCGATGAAAACAAAGGAAGAACAGTTGCTCCTTGAGTCGATCGATCAGACCCGCCTCGAAGTATCGCCCACCCTCGACCCCAAGCGTCGGTCGAAGCTCGGCCAGTACATGACGCCCGGTCGTATCGCGTCCTTTATGGCCGGGATGTTTGGCGCTCTGCCGTCCAACGTGCGACTGCTCGATGCGGGCGCTGGCATGGGCGCGCTGACCGCTGCATTCGTAGAGGAGGCCATCGCGCGCGATACGCGCCCAGAGTCGATAAACGCGACCTGCTATGAGGTGGACGACCATCTCGCCTCGATCCTCGACGACACGCTTGCCGCGTGCGCGGATCAATGCGCTTCTGCGGGGGTCGCATTTACGAGCCGGGTCATCCGAGACGACTACATCCTGCAATCTGCGGAGCCGCTGCTATGCGAGCAGCGCACTTACAACTGCGCCATCCTCAACCCGCCCTATGGCAAGATCAACCAGACCTCGGAGTGGCGGTTGGGCCTACGCTCCCTCGGGATCGAAACGGTGAACCTCTACACCGCCTTCGTCGCCGTCGCCCTTGGCCAGATGGAGGAAGGCGGCGAGATCGTCGCCATCACGCCGCGCTCCTTCTGCAACGGGTCCTACTATGAACCGTTCCGCCGCCTATTACTGGTTGGGTCGGCAATCTCAAACCTGCATGTCTTCGAGTCCCGCCGATCCTCGTTCAAGGACGACGACGTATTGCAGGAGAACATGATTTTCCGCGTACGCAAGGGAGCGGAACAGGGCGACGTCACCTTATCGACCGATGAGACCGAGCCGCGCGAAGTGCCTTTCTCGGACGTTGTGCGCCCCTCTGATCACCATGTCTTTATCCGCCTGCCAATCTCGGGAAAGGACCTTGCCGACAGCGTGCAGGCTCTCCCCTGCGTGCTGGCTGATCTCGGCATCAAGGTCTCGACGGGGCGAGTCGTCGATTTCCGGGCACGGGAACACCTGTGCAAGGAGCCGGGTGACGACACTGTGCCGCTGATCTACCCGCAGCACTTCCATGACGGAGGCATCAATTGGCCGATCTCCAATTTCCGTAAACACAATGCCCTCGCCGACAACGACGACACGGCGAAACTGATCACCCCTGCGGGCATCTTCGTGCTGACCAAACGGTTCACGGCCAAGGAAGAGAAGCGCCGCCTCGTCGCGACGATCTACGATGGCGGGCGCGCCGGGTTTGAAAACCATCTGAACTACTTCCACGAAAACGGTGAGGGTCTACCGCTCGACCTTGCCAAGGGCCTTGCCGCCTTCCTTAACTCGGACGCCGTGGATCAGTATTTCCGCATCTTCTCAGGGCACACGCAGGTTAACGCGACCGACCTGCGCAACCTGCACTACCCTAGCAAGGACCAGCTTGAGGCGCTGGGGCGCGGCGACACAACGATGGCCGACCTGCTCTAGCCTGTCACCTTGAACTGTTTCGCCGGGTCGCCCTGAATCCAGATGAAGGTGTCGTAGGCGATGTTCTGGTGCTTGCCTTGGCGGGCTGCCGCGTCCTTCCACGTCCGGTAGGTCGTCGTGAAACCGACGCCCGCCTTACCGCAACGCTGCGCCAGCCGCTTCATCTGCGCTACCTTGTGCGCGTCAACTTCACCATCGCTCGTCACCCCCTCGATAACCCACAGATGATCCGTTTCCGGGTTCCATAACAACGCGTCGGGCATCGCATCCTCCAAGGTCAGTGCGACACCTGCCTCGGCCATCTTGGCGCGCTCGGCGTCCGAGATGCGGTCGCCGTCTGCATCATCCACGTAAAGCAATTGGTAGCCAGGTAGGAAGCGCGGCGCGTAATTCTCGACGCTCGCCTTGATCAGGTGCGCGTGCCCAGAGTCGATCAGTTTGCGCGCGGCCTCGGCCATCTCAGCTTGGAAGGTCCGACGTTCGCGCGATACGTCTTCCCGTGCCCACTCGGCCAGCATGTCCCGCCACGCATCGTGAGGTGCCTTCAGGACCGCCTTCAGTGCCTCCTCTAGGCGATAGCAGGAGTTGGGCGACTTCGCTTTGATGTGTCCGGGGATGAACTCGCCTTCCTCAAGCGTGATCGCCTCGAACCCGCCCAACTCGCGAAGCGGCTTGATCCAGTAGTCGCGCCCCTCTCGGTCCAACTTGCCGCTTCCCCGTTGGAGGATCCCGATGTGGCAGGCGAGGTGCGCCGTTGATGCCCCGTCGGCGATGGTCGCACCCTTGGGGGCCTTCGAGAACCAGCTTCCCGTCTGATCGTCAAGCAACGCGAAGGTGCAATCGACCAAGTCGGCGTTCGACCCGAGATCGAGGTATTGGAGGACCGCGCGAATCCGGTCCTTGGTCACGCCTTGCAGCGCATCGGGCATCGGCCCTCGTTTGGCTCGTAGTTCCGCCACCTTGTCATGCAGTAGTGCCATCCTGCTGTAGCTCCACGATAATTTCCCGATGGGCGCTCACAGCACGGCGCCTCGGCCCGAGGATCAAAATTTGAGGGTATCGTAAGCGTCCGTCAGGGACCATCGGGTCCGAGTGGCTGAGCGCCGACCAGGGGCCTCGCACCCTCTGCGCGAAATCCAGGGCCTGAGGCGTCTATCCCGGCGCGGAGTGACCACCTCCCAGTGCCTGTCGACTGACACCGTTCTGCGCCGGGGTCAGTGCTCTGTCCCTCCCGTATGACCCTCGATGGCGGGCCTCGCTCAAATGGCGAGACCAAGAAGCCCACACGATTCCGAGAAAAAGCACCGGCAGCAAAGGTTTGCTTACAAGCGCCGCATGTGCGATTCTTTATTGGGGAGGTACGGGGAACAGAATGGGCGAGCGCAGCAAGATCGAGTGGACGCATCACACCTTCAATCCGTGGTGGGGGTGCGTGAAAGTCTCCGAAGCCTGCAAGAATTGCTACGCCGAGGCATGGGCGAAGCGGA
>JACFNW010000309.1 GCA_019454665.1 Fimbriimonadaceae bacterium
GGGGCTATTCGCAGAGCGACGTTTCGGAAGTCGCGAAGTGCTTCACCGGTTGGACTTACTACAACCGTCCTTCCGACGGTGTCCTGCAAGGAACGTTCCGATTCATGGAGTCGCGCCACGAACCGGGTACGAAGACGGTCATGGGTCTGGCGATCACGTCTGGAGGACTGCAGGATGGTCTGGATGTTCTGGACCAACTGGCCGCCCACCCCAACACGGCCAAGTTCGTGAGCAAGAAGCTGATACGCTGGCTGTTGGACGAGGAGCCGTCCACGAGCTTGGTGAACTCGGTCGCCGCGATCTGGACCGCGACCCAGGGCGACATCAAGTCGGTGATCCGCGCGATTCTGACGCCCGAGAACATCGCCAATGCGCCCTACAAGCTGAAGCGGCCCTTTCACGTCATGGTCGGTGCCTTGCGAGCCATGAAGGCGAACGTGCAGTCGGTCAACTCGATGCCCACTTGGTTAGCTCTCGCTGGAAACCAGCCCTATGCCTGGCCCGCTCCAGATGGTTACCCCGATGATTCGGACTACTGGAAGGACCTCCTGTTGCCCCGATGGAACTTCCCAGCCACCTTGGTCGCGGCGGCAGTCCCGGGCATGTCCGTGTCCTTGCCGACGACCCTGCGCGATCCCCGCCAATTGGTGTCGCGCATCAATGCCGACCTCTTCCACGGCACGATGGACCCGCAGACCTCGGCGGTGCTATCCCAATTCGCGCGCGGTGGACGCCTGACGGCGCAACGCTGCCTTGACACTTACGGCTTGGCCCTCGGCTCGCCGCAGTTCCAGTGGTTCTAAGGAGATTGACCCATGTCCAACAATTCGATTCAAGCTCACGGGTGCTCGGAGTACCGCGCCCTCTCTCGTCGTTCCTTTCTCAAGTCTTCGGCTGCTGCGGCGATGATCGCCTCGGCCCCGGCGTGGGTGCCCCGCGTCGCCTATGCCGCTTCGTCCGATTCGGACCGCGATATCGTGGTCTCGATCTACTTGCGCGGCGGAGCCGATGGCCTGACTTTTTGCGCGCCGCATGGCGATGCCGACTACTATGTCCAACGGCCGGGTTTGGCCGTCCCGCCGCCCGATAGCTCCGACCCCAACCGGCTGACCGACTTGGACGGGTTCTTTGGTCTCCCGCCGGCGATGGCGCCGCTGCTCCCGGTTTATCAGGCCGGACATCTGGCGTTCGTCCACGCGTGCGGGCTGACCAGCACGACCCGGTCGCATTTCGACGCGCAGCGGTTCATGGAAGTAGGGCAGGTCGGCGCTGGCGCATCGGACGGTTGGCTGGGTCGTCACTTGGCGACCGTGAGCCCCTTGGATGGCGCTTCGGTCTTGCGGGGCGTGACCTTCGACACCGCCATGGCCCTGACCATGGTCGGGGCGCCCTTGTCGTTGCCCATCAACGATCCCGAGTCGTTCGGCATTCTGGGGACCTCCTCGACTCGGGACGACCGCGCGGGACGGCTCGGTCAGATGTACGACCACGACGACGTGCTCAACGTGGTCGCCGACAACACGATGGCGACCATCTCCCTTCTGGAGACGATCGACTTCGCCGGGTACACACCCGCGGGCGGGGCTTCCTATCCGGCGTCCCAGTTCGGCGAGGCGCTCAAGGCCACTGCTGCGTTGATCCGCGCCAACGTCGGAGTCGAGGCGGTCCACGTCAACAAGGGCGGATGGGACACGCACGCCTCCCAGGGAGTCCTGACCGGGACGATGGCAAGCCTGATGGACGATCTGGCGATCGGCCTGCTGGCCCTCCACGCCGATATGGAAGCCTCCGGCAACCTCGCGCGGCTGGTCGTCGTGGTGCTGACCGAGTTTGGCCGCGTCGTCGCCGAGAACGGGAGTCTGGGAACCGACCACGGCCACGGGGGCGCGATGATCGTCATGGGCGGTGGGGTGGTGGGTGGCCAGGTCATGCGACACTGGCCCGGTCTCGCCACGGAGCAACTCTTCGCCCAACGGGACCTAGCAATCACCATCGACTACCGAGACATCTTGGCCGAGATCGTGGACAAGCGACTGAGCAACCCGAACCTGGCCGCCGTGTTTCCAGGCTACTCGCCGACCTACCGAGGGATCGTCGTGTGAGTCCTGCCTCCCATCGGGAACGATCCGGAAGGGAAGGGCGTTGAACCTGAGCGAAGGTACACTGCCGGGTCCATGCTCTTCCAGCGGCGAAGCCTTCGGGAACAGTTCGAGCAGCAGGCTGAGAAGGTATTCCCCTCGGTATTGGGGACGGCGCTGCGGCTCACACGCTCCCGAGAGGAGGCCGAAGACCTTGCCCAGGAAGCCATGGTCCGGGCCTACGAAGCGTACGAACGTTTCGACGGGGCCAACTTCAAAGCGTGGCTGCTGCGCATTGTGACGAACCTGTACATCAATCGGTACAGGCAACGTCAACGGGCGCCGCAACTCGGTTCGCTGGACGACGATTACGTCGCCGAACCCAGCGGAGACGAGGCCGAAACGCCCGAAAGGTTGGTGTTCGACGAACTCGTCGGCGCCGAGATCGAGGAAGCGCTGAGCAGGGTGCCGGAAGACTTCAGGATGACCGTGATGCTGAGCGACATCGAAGGTATGACGTATCAGGAAATCGCCGACGCGACCGGCGTGCCCATCGGCACGGTTCGGTCCCGGCTGGCGCGGGGACGAGCCCAACTCCGCAAGCATCTGGCCGATTACGCCGTGCGGAGCGGCTACATCCGCGAGGACGAACGATGACCGAGCCCATTCCGATCGAAGACCTGCACGCGCTGGCCGACAACGAATTGCCCTTGGCCGAGCGGGATCGGCTGATGGCCGCGATGCGGGACAACCCCGAGGCGCAACGCGAGTACGAAAGCATCGTCGCGATGAAGCAAGCGCTTCAAAGCCAGCGCAACGCGCACACGTCCGAGGAACTCTGGAGGTCGTGCCGCGCGCGGCTTCAGGCCATCGAATCCACCCAACGCACCGAGCGTTTCGTTTGGCGCAACGCGTGGGCCATCAGCGCTTGCGTCTTCCTCGTTTTGGTTTCGGCGGCTTGGCTGCAACGCTCCGGGCCACGCTCGGTCCGGGCGCAGGAAGTCGCGATGCTGGCTTCTGGGATGTTCCCCTCCGGTTCGTCGCACGTCGCCGATCCCAACCGCTTCGGTCAGTGGTTCGAGAAGGAGGTCGGCGCACCGAAGATTCCAGCCGGACCGTTGGTTCCGGTGGCCGGCGTGGCGGGCACGTTCCACGGAGCCCGGGTGGCGCGCATCGTGTTGCAGGATCAGCGAGGTACGGTGTCGTTTGTGCTCGTCCACAACCCATCGGTTTCCGGACGAACGGAGTGCAGCCAGATGCGCTACTTCTGCGTGAACCAGATGCGCAATATGAACGCGGTGGCTTGGCTCGAGCCGGGGTACGAGATGATGCTGGTGGGCGACCGCTCGCAAGCCGACCTCCTGTCGATCGCCGAGCAGCTGCGCGATCACTGAGTCTCTCGCGTCCCCTAGCATCCTCCAACCGTCACGCTGAGGAGCCCGGCCCTAGGACCTTCCGTTCTCGGTAAGGCG
>JACFNW010000310.1:0-2940 GCA_019454665.1 Fimbriimonadaceae bacterium
TCTGCATCGTGCGGATGACCGCGATGTCGTCGGCGATCTTGGGCAAGTGCGGCAACAGTTCGGAGATCCACTGGCCGCTCTGGCCGTGCTGGGCGAACTTGTAGGGCGAGGCCAGCAGCTTGGGCACGCCCTTGATGAACGCGAACCGTTCGCCGCGCAGGTACTCCTCGGGACATTCTTGCCGGTCGTACTTGGTCAACGCGGGCTTCGCATCGAACAGGTCGAGTTGGCTGGGCGCGCCCGCCATGAACAGGTAGATGATGGACTTGGCCTTCGGCGCGAAGTGGGGGGCCTTGGGCGCGAGCGGGTCCTTGCGGTCTTGCGCCCACCCCGACTCCCGGAGCAGCGCCGAGAGGGCGAGCGAGCCGATCCCGTACCCCGCCGTCTTGAGCAGGCTGCGGCGCGTGATGGCTTGAAGGGCGGCTTGGTTGAGCAGCAGGTCGTCCATGGTCAGTCCTTGGTGATCGTTTCGTCGAGGTTGAGCAGCACGTTGGCGGCGAGGACGTAGGCGGCGCTTTCGGCCAGCGAGGCGCTGTGCGGGAACGGCTCGGCGCTGTCGGCGGCCTTCTTGGCGGCCTCGGCGTCTGCTTCATAGGCTTTCAGGCGGCGGGCGAACAGGCCCGCGACTTCCATCAGTTCGGCGGCGGTGGGCTGGCGCGACGTGCATCGCCGGAACCCGTGGCGCAGCCGCGATTCCACGCTCGTCCCGCCTTCGGCGAGCATCGCTTTGGCAAGCGCGCGGGCATTCACCATCGCGGCCTCGTCGTTGAGCAGGGCCAGCGCCTGCAGCGGGGTGTTGGTGTTGACGCGGTTCACCGTACACGCCTCGCGGCTCACGGCGTCGAACGCCATGAACATCGGATAAGGTGCGGTTCTACGCCAAAACGTATACAAACCTCTGCGGTAGCGGTCCTCGCCTTCGCTGAGGCGCCATTGGTCGCCGTTGTAGGGCAAGTCCCAGATGCCTTCGGGCTGGTAGGGCATGACGCTTGGCCCGCCCACCTTTCGGCTGAGCAAGCCTGAGGCAACCAGGCCCGCATCGCGGACCGATTCGGCGGGTAGCCGTTGTCGAGGGAACCACGAGAGCCACACGTTCTCGGGGTCGGCGGCTCGCTTCGCCTCGGACGCCGAGGACGACTGCCGGTAGGTCGCCGACGTGACGATCACCCGCATCAGCCGCTTGATGCGCCAATCGCCGGCCATGAACTCGGTGGCCAGCCAATCGAGCAGTTCGGGATGGCTTGGCTTGGCCGCTCGGAGGCCGAAGTCCTCGGGGGTCGCGACGATGGCGCGCCCAAAAATCTGCAACCACAGGCGGTTCACGAACACGCGCGCCGTCAGCGGGTTGTCGTTGCTCACGAGCCATCGCGCCAAGCCCAAGCGGTTGACCGGATCGCCCGTGCCCATGGGCTGGAGGAACTTGGGCGTGCCCGCCACCACCATCTTGCCGGGCAGCAGGTACGTGCCCTTCAAACGGATGGGCGTGGCGGGGGGATACTGCCCGGCCCGCTCGCGCAGGATCATGGTCGTGGGCGGAGCGAGCGCAGCGGCTTGATCTCGGACGGCCTTCAGCGCGGCTTCGGCGGCCTGATAGACGGCGTCGTCGCGCTTGAGCTTGGCCAGGGACGCTTCGAGTTCGGCGATGCGTCGGTCCAGTTCGGCTTTGCGCGCGGACGCCTCGGGGTCCATCGAGAGGTCCGGCTCGTCCGACGTTTCGAAGAACGCCAACATCTTGTAGAACTCGTCGATCGAGACGGGGTCGTACTTGTGGTCGTGGCACTGGGCGCACGCCAGCGTCGAGGCCAGCCAGACCGTTCCCGTGGTGCCGACGCGGTCCACGAGCGTCAACCACCGTTGTTCGCCCTGGTCCACTCCGCCTTCGCGATTGGTCATCGTGTTGCGGTGGAAGCCCGTGGCGACGAGTTGATCGCGCGAAGGGTTCGGCAGCAGGTCGCCGGCGATCTGCTCGATGGTGAACCGATCGAACGGCATGTCCTGGTTGAAGGCCCGGATCACCCAGTCGCGATAGGGCCAGATCGTGCGGCGGAAATCGGCTTCGTAGCCGTCGGTGTCGGCGTAGCGGGCGAGGTCGAGCCAGTGCTGCGCCATCTTCTCGCCGTAGTGGGGCGATTCGAGCAGCCGATCCACGAGCCGGTCGTACGCATCCGGGCGCGTGTCGGCGAGGAAGGTCTCCAATTCGCGCAGGGTGGGCGGCAGGCCGAGCAGGTCGAGGTACACGCGGCGGCACAGCGTGGCGCGGTCGGCTTCGGGGTTGGGCTTGAGGCCGCGATCGTCCAGAGCACGCGCGACGAACCGATCCACGGCGTTCCGCGCCCAGCCCGCGCCGGCGTTGGGGGGTGTGGGGCGCGTGGGCGCCTGGTACGCCCAGTGTTTGGCGGGCTTGGCCCCATCGGTCTTGGCGCCGGCCCGGATCCACGCTTCGATCGCGGCGATTTCGGCGGGTTTGAGCGGTGCGAAGCCCATCGGCATGCGGGGCTTGCCGTCGAGGCCCTTGATGCGGCGGACGAGTTCGCTCTTCACGGGGTCGCCGGCGATGACGGCACGGGCGATGCCATCGGGCGTGTCGAGCCTAAGGTCGCCGAGTTGGACGTCGGCGCCGTGGCACGACCAGCACGAGGCGCGCAGGATGGGCTCGATGTCGCGCACGTAGTCGGGGGGCGTTGCCGCCGCCTGTTGCCATGTGGTGGCCGCCAGCACCCAAGGTGCCGCCACCGCCGCGCCGATCGCCGCCTGTCGAAGCTTCATCGCCGTCCTCATTCTAGCCTCCCTGGGGAACTTTTCAGGCTGGAATGGATTCTGAACACACAGTGGCGAAGCGATCGAATACAACCCCCGCCGATGAAAAGTTCCGAAAAATGTTGGAATTCCCGGTGAAGTTGGCGTAGACTGTTCTAGCTATTTGCATTCCTTTCGGAGGTC
>JACFNW010000310.1:2950-3536 GCA_019454665.1 Fimbriimonadaceae bacterium
AAACGCAGAGCCTTTACGCTCATCGAACTCCTCGTCGTGATCGCGATCATCGCGATTCTGGCGGCCATGCTCTTCCCGGTCTACGCGCAAGCGAAGGAATCGGCGAAGAAGACGACGGCCCTCAGCAACTACAAGCAGACCGGCACCGGCATCCTGCTCTACACGGCCGACAATGACGACAGCTTCCCGCTGGCGTTCGGCACGGACGGCGCGACCGGTCAGGCGCGCTGGAACTTCTGGCACCGCGTTCCCGCGGGCTGGCAGGCCAACGGCATCCACAACGTGGAGCCGCGACGCAGCGAAGACGCCCAGATGTGGGCCACTTCGACGATCCCCTACCTGAAGAGCCTTGAAATCGCTTCTCAGACGGGCGTCAGCAAGTACCGCCTCGCCACCGACTACACGCTGGCAACGACCGCGACGGCCTCCGTCGGTATGTCCATGAACGGCATGCTGCACGGCTGGGGCGTGACGGCTGTGGCCCAGCCGTCGAAGCTTCCGCTCCTCTGGGCGGGCATGTTCAAGCAGAACATGGACGGCTTTGCGATCACGAGCCCGCAGCTCTACTGCACCGCCGCCGGTCCCT
>JACFNW010000311.1 GCA_019454665.1 Fimbriimonadaceae bacterium
AGCGTGCTGCTCAGTCCGTCGTCGTCGAGTTCGACGTCCACGGGCTCGCCCTCTTCGTCCATCACGCTGCTCGGCGCGAACTGGAAGACCTCGGGCACGCTGAACACGAAGTCCGGGGCCGAGTTGGGTTTGCGGAAGCGGTCGCCACCGACCCACCAGATGTCGCTGCGCGTGGTCAGCGCCTCCATCAGGTTCGAAAGGTCGTCGGGGAACGTTCGATTCGCCGCCGTGATCTCGTAGAAATCTTCGAGCAAGCGCGTGCCGGTCACGGTCTTGTCCGAGGACTTGACCAGGTTGACCATCCGCTCGACGTCTTCGTCCTTGACATCAATCGGAGCGGCGTCTTCGACCTCGATCTGCGCGACCAGTTTCTCGGCCACGCGCATGGCGGCGGCGATCCACTTCGGCGCGTCCTTCTCGGGCATCAGGTCGCCTTCAACGAACACATAGCCGGGAATGACGAGCGCCTTGCTGAAGAACGCCTCGTCGTCGAACACCAGCGTCGAACGCGGGTCTTGCGGGTTGAGATCGAGCCAAGCGGCGGCTCCAAGAGCCTTGATCGAAACCGGCGCGCACGTCTTGACGGCCTTCTCGATCGCGTCCCGAGCACGCCAATCGAAGTCGCCCAACTTCTTGCGCACAGCCTCCACGTCGTCCGAGTTGACGCCATTCAGCTTGAAGGCCCGCTCGATCGTCAGGTCCCTGCCAAGAAAAGCCCACTCCGAAAGGCAGAGCCGTTCGTCGCCCAGCAGAATGAACAAGGGGTCGTAAGTGGCGATACGCCGCACTTCGACTTCGAGGTTCTTGGCGGCGGGGCGAGTCCGCGCCAGCTCGGAAACCACCTTCTCCAGAGTCAACGGTCCGCCGTACTTGCCGACAACCAGCCGCATCGCCTCGGCCAAAGGGCGACCGAGCGATTCGAGCCGAGACGCGGGGAGCCAGCGGCGCTCGTGGTAAGCGAACCGCGCGGGATTCGAGGCCAACAAGGAGCGCACGGCGCCGAGTCCGATTCCCCGGTCGCTCAGGCGCTGAGCGATTTCGCCCAGCTTGACAACGGCTTCCAGGTCGGCGAGTTGGTCGAGCAACAGCCGGTCCACATAGGCTCGGCCCTTCGATTCTTCTGGCTTCAGTTTGAGTTCGGTAGACAAATGAGACACCTTGGCTGGCGTTGGACGCGAAGATTCATTATGGCACAGGGAGACCCCGCAGAACCGAGCCCTGGGCCCCCAAGAGTTCAGGCAAGCAGCGCAAAAACCCGTGTCCGCAATCCAAGATGTCGTGTTAGACTGGTTCTCAGAGCGATGAACACCTGCCGAACGACCCTTCTGACGTTGTGCTCCGCCCTACTCGTTGCCGCGGGGTGCGGCGGCTCCGGCCTGGCGGGCCGGGATGGCGGAGACGGCATCGTGTTCGCCAGCGCCCAGAACGGGATGGTGATCGCTCCGGGCGCAGACGCGCCAATCACGGTGCGCCTGGCGGATGCCAACGGGCGGCCGCTTTCGGGACGGCGGGTCCGCGTGGTCGGCCCGGCGGGCGTGGCGCGCGGCGAGGGCGCCGAAGGCCACCAGATGTTCGAGGGCGCGACCGATGGGTCGGGCGCGTTTTCGGCCACGCTCACGGGCCTGCCCGATGGCTGCACGCTCGTCAGCGTGACCGACCTAGGCACGGGCGAGGAAGGCACCGTGGCCGTGACCGTGACCGCGATGGCCCCGCCACCGCTCACGGGCGCCGACGCCACAGAGGCCGTCCGCAACAAGTTCGGCACGAACGGCTCCCGCGTCCACGGACCCGCCCTGCTGGGGCCGGACGACCGGGTTCACCTTTATGCCCACGGCGGAGCCGCGCCGCCCCGGGCGGCGCGCGGTGGAAGCGGTCCGAGTTGGCTCTTTTGGGTGGACGATAGGCCCGGGGCCCGATTCGCGCACCCCACGCGAATCGTCGTCCTGGATGCCACGGACAACGCGGCGGGCTTCGTGGACCGCGCGCAGGTCCAGCCATCCCAGTACTACCCCGGCATCGAATCCGCCGGAGTCGTTCGCGCCATGGTGCCGGCCGACTGGAACTTCGGAAACGAAGTCACCCACGCTTCCGCGATCTCGCGGCGTGGCGGCGGGCCCCACGACCCCGCCGAAGTCGGCGCGGTGATCGTCACCGGTCCCGACTGCGAGGGTTCCCGGCTCGACGCCATCGCCATGCGCAACTTCCTGCGCGACAGCGGCCGCGTGCCCGAATCCAACATGCGCGCCGAGTTCCGCCCCGTTTCGCCCGGCCTCACCAAGCTGATGATCGAGGACATCAAGTCCAAGGGCTACAAAAAGGTCTACTTCTACTACAGCGGCCACGGCGAAAAGCTCGGGATGGTCATGGAAGGCCGCGATGGCCAGACGGAACTGATGTACTACGACCACCTCGCGCGGGCTCTTCAAGGCATCGCCGAGGTCTGCGTGATGATTGACGCGTGCCACAGTGCCGCCGCGATCGAACCGTTCCAGAATCTCGGCTTGACCGGCGAGATCGTCACGGCGGCCAACGACGACAAACTGGCGTTCTCCACCTACAACGACGATTCGGAGTGGCAGGACGGCGTCTACACGCGCGAGTTCCTCAAGTGCATCCAAGACTCGCGAGCCGACCGCAACGGAGACGGGTTCGTCTCGTTCCGCGAAGCGGCCGCCTGGTGCAAGCAACACTCCAAAGACGAGACCATGCTTGCCTCGGACCCGGTCGCAGCCGGAATCGGCCAGACCGACGCCACCCCATGGCCAACGGTGCCCGGCGTCGGCATCGTGCAGGTCGGGCTGACGGCGACGGTGAACATCCCCCGACCCTCGGGCTTGCCCAGTGGGCCCTATCTGGAAGCCACCATCACGGTCGCCAACACGTCCATCGCCACGTTGCAAGGCACACCGAACGTCTTGTTCCAAGGCGATACGGCCAGTTTGCCCGTCACGTTCGTGGGAGTCGCGCAAGGAGCGACGACGTACACCATCTCGGGGCGAGCGGGAACGGGTGAGCGGTTCGAAGCGACGGGCACGATCACCGTGGGTTCCCAGCTTCAGTTCAGCCAAACCACGATAGACATCGCGGTCGGCGCAACGGCCACCGTTCAACTCAATCGAACGGGTGCCGTGGTCGGCGGGGCGTCGTCGGCGGTGTTGGGCTCGACCGACAACGGCATCGCCCAGCCCAACCCCGCAAGCATCGTTTTCGAGCCGAGCGTCACGTCGCGCCACGTGCCGATCATCGGACAGAACATCGGCGTGGCACTGATCGCGGCCATAGACAACCACAACGACCTGCGGGCCGAAATCACGGTGCGCGTCCATCAGGAGGTCACGCTGGATTACGACCTCGTTCTCGGGGGCATCAAGCGCTTCTCGAAGGGCGAGCAGATCCGCTCCGACCGCATCACCGGCTACACGATCTGGGGCCCGCATCCGCCGTTCTGCGACTACTGGCACATGCACGCGGCCACGCCGGCTGGGATCATGATTGATGGGCTCGGCCCATTCCCCGATCCTGGTCAGAACGGG
>JACFNW010000312.1:0-242 GCA_019454665.1 Fimbriimonadaceae bacterium
TCGAACCCAGCTCGAGACGGTCGAGGATTTGCTGGCCTCGTCCCGTACCGAACAAGATCAGCCTGGCCCACTTCGCTATCTGGGACCTGCCGATATGTGCCCACGGACTCCCAAAGTGCGCGCCAGCCAAGTGAACGATGTTCCTTGCAGGGCATGGAGTCTCAGGATCCCAGTGCTTGAGCAACCAGTTTCTGACGACAATCGCCCCGGTCGAATGGGTCACAATGTCGACGCGACCGGTT
>JACFNW010000312.1:252-3531 GCA_019454665.1 Fimbriimonadaceae bacterium
GAAAGTTCCGCTCGAGCGCCCGCTGCATCGCGTTCGACACGTCGTCCAAAGTGATGGAGTCGTCGAGCGAGATGTACCGGCTCAGGTTCAGTTCCTGGACTTCGACCTGGAGTCGGTCCTGCAGCAGTGCAGGCAGCTTCTTGTACATGCTCCGAATGGCCTGCGGGCTGGCCGAGTTTCCTTCGGCGCTGTAACCGTGGACGAAAAGGATGGGCATTCTGAGGTCTCTCCTATGAGAATCCTATCCACCTGAGCCGGTGGGGATTTCAAAGCCGAAGCCGAAGAACATGCGACCAGACCGGTCTGGCCGCTTGGCGTCAAGGCCTGCGAAGCCCAACGTGAAGGTCGCCCGCATCGGGAATCCGAAGATGCCCCTGCTGGATTCATAGCCGCTGCCCATCTGCATGGTGTAGCTCAATGCGGAGCCCAAGGCAAGGTCTTCGCCACCCGCAAAGAGTGTCACGAGGTCGATGGTGAGCCTCGACGAGCGGCCGAGCGAGAATGTCGGCTTACGGATTCCAAAAGCGGGGCGGGAGCCCGGGCTCGCCACCGCAAAAGCTCCGAACGACGAACTGAAGTCCACGGGGTCCGGCTCGAGCACGTTCAAGGTGACCTGGCGTAAACCTGTTCCTTGGCCCATGGTCACCTCGTACGTCGCTTTTGGGTCTCGCGGCGATGCAAGGATCGTGTCGGGCGTCAGATGAAGCCTCGGGTCGGAGCCACCGCCCTCAAGTTTCAAGGGCACAGGAGTGAGTGGGTCGGAATGCTTAGGGAATTTCAAGATGACGTGGCTTGCCGAATCGGTGACGACCCTGAGCACGATTGGCCGATGCATGTAGGCTCTGATCGAGGCTGTACCGGCGAGCCGTGACACGAGATGCGATCGGGCCTTCGCCAACAATCCGCCTGATTGCATGGTTTCAACGACGGGCTCCGGCAGATCCATCCGAACGACGACGAGCAGAGCGTCCCCAAGGTGCGACCCAACAAGTGTGTCGCGGGAGAACACTGCTTTGCGCTGGTCTTTCGTCAGCCCTACTTGCGCCTGAACCGGGCACGTGGCCAATCCCAACGCGATCAGCGTCAATCCAAAGATCGTTCTATTACTCTTCATCAAGAATCAAGTGTTGGAGCTGCGCCGAATCTGGACAACTTTTCTGACGCCTTCGCTCGCAGAGGTCGGAAAAGGGTCCACACAAGCGCATGCACAACCTACGGAGTCGCTTGCGCATGGCATCCACGCCGATCCCTATCGCCAAAGCAGCCTCTTCGATGCCAACTTCGCCGAGGAGCACGAGTGCGATCAAATCTTCCTGCTCGCACGTTGTGGTTGAAGTCCTTATGTGGCTCCGCAACGCGACGCGAAGTTCGACACTGTCGAAGGCAGCAACCGTCGAGCGATCGGAGCGTTCTGTGGGGAGGCCGGTCCGTTCCAGTTTCGTTTGGGAACGTCTCAGGTGGTTGAGGGCATGGTAGGCACCGATCGTTCGCATCAACTTGCGCAGGTCGCCTCCTGAAGACGTAGACGGCTTGGAGAGCATGGTGACGACAACGTCCTGCGCCAAGTCCTCGGCGACTTCGCGTTGCAGACGGAATCTGGCTCTCAGCCATTCCTCAAGATGGTGACACTCATCCAGAATTGGATGCCCCCGACCGTTCATTGCTGTCCTTCGCTAGGGTGGAATGTCCCTGCCCTTCGACCGTAGAACCCATCCTACCCTTCCTGGGCTGGGCTGTGCCCGATGGTCGTGTTGCACGAAACCGTTTGGTTGTGACTTTGTCCGGTTGCACGCTCGCAACGTTTTTTTGCGCGCTCGCGAGGCATCGGAGACGCTAAACTCGATGACAAAGGACGAGGGGAAGCGAAGGAAGAGACACAACCGGGTGGCCGCTGTGGTCGCCCACACGCCGAGATACGCGTTCAAGCGGTTGAGCAGGCTCGCCGAAGATTCGGGCGTATCGAAGGCCGCACTCAGCAGACTCTTGAGGGGCGACTGCACTCCGACGGTTCGAACCCTGATAAAAGTGTCGAGTGCAGTCGGAGCGCGACTCGGACGTCGAATCGACCCAGGAGAGCTGATCTCGGAGGACGGAGAGTATCCGACCCGGTTCGTCTGCACCCTGTGCGGCTGCAAGGGTTGCATGCCCGAATTCGCCTACGACTCCAAAGGCGAGCTCAAGCCCGAGTACGAAAACTGGCAACCCGGACTTTGGACCGGCGACACGCTCGAACGCGAGAGCGCGGTGTGGCGCGAAGTGGAGGAACTCGAATGAGCCCGGTACGCATGGGCCTCGCCGACGATCGGGAACTTCGCCGTCAGGTCCTCGAACGGACGAGCTGGCTGGGCCAACACGCCCTGGTCAAGCTTGTCGCGATCCTTCTGCGCACTCCAGAGGTCTCATCTCCTTCGCCGGGGGATGCGGATTGAAACTTCTGGACGAGAGTCGCGATGGTGCGCCCGAAGTCGTCGCGCCGTCTCATCCCCATTCGCCGGGGGATGCGATCCGCGCGTGTAGCCATGCCGCTGATTCTACACGAACGGCCACCACCGAAGTGAGCGACCATTTGAGAGACTCTCCAGCTTGGTCTCTCCAATACCTCCGGCTGGTCTCTCAATTCAGATTCAAAAACGTGGCGGCCTCGGAGGGACTCGAACCCCCGACGCCCTCCTTAGGACGGAGGCGCTCTATCCGCTGAGCTACGAGGCCGCGCGCGAACCCGATTGTAGCATCCGGGGCTCGGGGGGCACCGGGCTGGGTAGCATCCGGCGATGGTCTTGCCCGAGCCCGCCGAGTTTGTCGAGTTCCTCGGCCCCTATCCGCCCGCGACTCAGGAACTGGCCCGGGCGTTGCGGCGGCGGCTGGTCGAGATGCTCCCGCCTTGCATCGAGACCGTGTGGGACGCCACGAACGCCGTGGGCGTGGCGTATGGGTTCACCGAGTTGAACCGCGACCACTTCATCCACCTGCCGGTCTACACGAAGCATGTGAACCTGGGGTTTTCGCATGGGACGTCGCTGCGCGACCCCGAGAGTCGGTTGGTGGGGAGCGGTGCGCGGATTCGGCACGTCAAGCTGGTGCGGGCGGAGGACCTGGACGACCCGTACCTGCACGACCTGGTGCGCCAGGCGTGGGAATCCGCCACCCGGCCCGATTCGCCGGTCGAGCCGCGTTCGGTGGTTCGTGTGATGGAGGGTCCGAAGCGGCGGCCGCGCCCGGGTGCGTGAGGCTGTTGAGAGTTGACCGGCCAGACACCGGGCTACGGGCCTGGAAGCACTT
>JACFNW010000313.1 GCA_019454665.1 Fimbriimonadaceae bacterium
AAACGTCGGCTACGAGCGAGGAGTAACCCGCCCGATCAGGCCGTGGCACCCCGATCTGAAACGCTCCCACTCGGCGAGACGGGTGAGTGGTCCGAAGTCCCACGAACCGTGGGGGTCTGATGCGCCGCCAACCAGGCATCCGTGTTAGAATCCCATGAGAATGAACAACAAGTGCTGGGGCGTCCTCCTTCGACGGGCAGCAACATTCAGCGCCCGGAACCCAAGCGCGAAGCGTGAGGCGAGCCTATGAAGAACGACCGGCTGGCCGATCTGGGATTGCTCTTCGCGCGGCTGGCGTTGGCCGCAGTCATGCTCATCCACGGCACGCCGAAGATGATTCCCGGCGGGCCGAACGGCGATTGGCCGGGCTTCTCGGCCCAGATCGAGTTGTTCGAGCAGAACCTCGGCGTGCCGCCCCTGTTCGCCGTGCTCGCTATCTTCGCCGAGTTCTTGGGCGGTATCGGCATCCTGCTCGGATTGCTCACGAGGCTTGCGGCGTTCGGCATCGCGTGCAACATGGGCTTTGCCCTCTACACGCACATCGCGGCCAAAGACCCGCTTTCGCGCATGGAACTGCCAGGTGCGATGCTGCTGATCGCTCTGTGCCTCCTCTGCACGGGTGCGGGGGGCAAGTCGCTCGATGCTGCCTGGTTCGGCCGCAAGGGCAACAAGTAGCCGACCCACAGGGTCCTCAGGCGTAGGCGAGCTCGACAATCTTTGCCGCAGCCTCGCGCATGCTGCTCGCCGGGACGATCCGCGAGCCATCGAGCATGGCCTTGCCTTCCTCGGCGGCCGTCCCCTCGATCCGCGCCACGACGGGCAGGTTGGGGTCCACGGTCTCGAAAGCGGTGAGCAGGCCCTTGGCGACTTCGTCCGCACGCGTGATGCCGCCGAAGATGTTGATCAGCAGGCCCTTGACGTTGGGGTCCATCAGGATCAACTCGACGCACTGGTGCACCCGCTCGGCCTGCGCCCCGCCACCCACGTCGAGAAAGTTGGCAGGCCTTCCACCGGCGGCATTGACCTCGTCCAGCGAGCACATGACCAAGCCCGCGCCGTTGCCGATGATGCCGATGTCGCCACCCAAGCGGACGTAGGCGATGCCCCGGCGGGCGGCTTCGGCTTCGATGGGGTCCTCCGCGCTGTCGTCGGCGGTCGCTTGAAACGCCTTGTGTCGAAACAAGGCGTTGTCGTCAATGGAAACCTTGGCGTCGGCGGCGATCAGTTTGCCCTCGGGCGTCCACGCGCAGGGGTTGATCTCGATGAGTTCGGCATCGGTCTCCACGAACGCCTTGGCCAACTTCTTGATCATCTCGACCATCTGCCGTTGGGCAGGCGCGGGAATCTTGGCGCGCTGCACGGCCTCGCGCAGTTCGTAGTCGCACAGGCCGAACGCGGGGTCAATGTGGATGCGGACGATGGCGTCGGGTTCGGTGGCCGCAACCTCCTCGATGTCCATGCCGCCCTTGGCGCTGAGCATCACCACGTTCTTCGCCGCAGCCCGGTCGAGCAACACGCTCACGTAGTACTCCTCGGCGATGGCGATCTGCTCGGCTACCAGCACCTGCTCGACGACCATACCTGCCGGATTCTGAATGCTGACCAACCGCTTGCCGATAAGCTCTTGGGTGAAGACCGCAGCCGCGTCGGCGTCCTCGAACAGCTTGACGCCGCCCGCTTTGCCTCGTCCGCCCATCAGGACTTGGGCCTTGACGACGACGCGCCCACCAAACTCGCTGGCGATGGCTCGGGCGGTTTCCGCATCGGAGGCGACGCGTCCGCCGGGCACGGGGACGCCAAATCGGGCAAGAACGTCTTTAGACTGATACTCGTGGAGCTTCATGGGAGAGCGGTGGAAGGATACCGCTTTGGACGTCCCTTAGCCGGGAAGGGCGATCGGGTGCAGGAACCGCAGCCGCAGCGTGGATTCCTTGCAGAACGTCTCGCAACCCACGACCGTCGCTTCGACGGGTTCCGGCGCGCACTCCAACCGTAGGCTCACGGGCGTGCCGATCTCGATTCGCCGGCTGGCCAGCACGCGCGCTCCCGAGCCCGAAACATCGAGCAGCCGTCCCGGTGTCGGGCCGAGCCACACTGCGGGCCAAGCATCGCCCGAGATGCGGGCCTCGCGACGACGGTTCTCCGCACGTAGGCATTCGGGGGCCCGGACGGTGAACGTGTGCGGGTGCATCGCCCGAGAAAGCACCTCGGTCTCGAAGACCAAGAGCCCCTCGGGGCGCGAGGTTTCGACGACGATGCGTTCGCCGATGGTCAAAGGAATGAACCGGTCTCTCGAAAGCGGCGCGCTGAACACCCAGCCGATGCCGTTGGCTTGGACGAACCGGGAGCGGTACAGGTGGTTGCCGCTCTTCACGCGCACAACGCAACCCTCGGGCAGAGTCTTGACCGGTCTACCAAGCTTGCGCTGAGACACCCAATAGCCTGCGCCCACCGCGACGGCAAAGAGAATCGCGAAGTACCCGACCAATTCGGCGAAGGCCTGCATCAGCGCGTCTCCTTTGGCGTCTCGAACGACGCCTTGATGTTGCGCAGCCCGTCGGAAAGCAGCAGCGCGGCATCGGTGAGCACCTGCTCGTCGCCCGACTTCGAATACGCCCGGAAGTCCTCGATGACCAGCTTGATCTGCTGAAGGCCGAGGTTCAACGATTCGAATCGGCGGCGCGTTTCGGGCGAATGGAACGGGGCCGAAGACCACGCCGAGAGGCCGGCGATCAGGGCCGACAAGCGGTCCATCTCTTCCAGAGTGGTCGGCGCGTCCCGTCGCACGCGGATGCGCTGCAACAGCGAGCGGCAATCGTCCGAGAAGGCGGCGCAAGCCGGGCCAAAGTAGGCCGAGACCCGATCGAGCCACACGGGGGCGACTTCGCCACCGAGAGATTCCAGCGACTCGCGGGCGCCAGCGGCCTCACCCGTCACGGCCAGGCAGAACCCGAGCAGCAAATCCACCACCCCGGTCGTTCCCAGCGTCTTGGCATGGCTCAGGGCCTTCGTGGCCCCAGCGAAGTCGCCGGCCTTCATCGAGAGGTAGCCCCCGACAACGTGGGCTTCCGGAACGGTCGCGTCGCGGGCGATGGCCTCGTTCAGCAATCGCCGCGCGTCCTCCAATCGCCCCGCTTCGGCATACGCTTCGGCAGCCGTGACCCGCATTGCGGCGGCATCGGGCAGGAGCTGAGCGGCTCGGGCGGCTTCCGAGGCGGCCAATCCCGGTTCGCCAGAGGCAAGCAGCGCTTCGACCAACGTGCGGCGCACGTCCACGGAAAACGGAGCCACGTCGGTAAGTTCCCGCAGCTTCAGAACGGCCTGGATCACGTCTCCCGAAGAGAGGAGCTTCTTGGCGGCCTCGAGTTCGGCGGGCACCTGTTCGCCCGCAGTCGGAGGTGTGGCGGGCTGGACCAGCCGTTCGCCCTGAGCAGGGTCCGAAGGCCGGATCCGGGGTCGCGGCGGCAGGTCCTTGAAAGGACCTTGACCAAAGATCGCTACCCAGGTGCGACCCACCGTCGAAC
>JACFNW010000314.1 GCA_019454665.1 Fimbriimonadaceae bacterium
TGTAGCCCGTGGCGTACAAGTGGATGAGCGAGCCGATGCCCGTGACCACCAACACCATGGTCATCGAGAGCGGATCGATCACCACCTCGAACGGGATGCTGATCGAATAGACCGTGATCCAGTCG
Organism: Fimbriimonadaceae bacterium; assembly: GCA_019454665.1. Classification (GTDB taxonomy): domain Bacteria; phylum Armatimonadota; class Fimbriimonadia; order Fimbriimonadales; family Fimbriimonadaceae; genus UBA2387. The sequence goes on from JACFNW010000314.1 coordinate 126, forward strand.
AACAGGGTCATCACGACCGATCGGCTCGTCGCCGGCATGTCGAGCAGCGTGAGCGTCAGCCCCGCACCGAGAACGAATGCGGCGGCGATCGGCAGCACGGCCAGCGCTCCCGCGACCTTCTTGCCGTAGGTCTGACCGAAAAGGCCGACGATGCGCTGGCCGAGCAGCGATTGGATCAGGAATCCGATCACCGGCAGCGCGAGGACCCACCAGATCAATTCGAAGTTGCCCATGTCAGCCTTTCAACAGGTTCATTTCGTCGATGTCGATCTCGTTCCGCAAGCGGTAGATCGCCATGATGATGCCGAGCCCGACCGCGACTTCCGCCGCGGCGACCGCCATCACGAACACCACCATCATCTGGCCGCTCATGAAGGACTCGGCCCGGTCGGCGAGGGCCGCGGACGTCGGGGTGAATCGGGCGAACGCGAGGAACGTGAGGTTCACGGCGTTCAGCATCAGTTCGATGCACATGAAGATCACGATGGGGTTGCGGCGCACGATCACGCCCACCGCCCCGATCGAGAACATGATCAGGCCCAGCGTCAGGTAATCGGCGAGGTTGTTCCCGGTCATAGTTTCCTCTTCGCGAGCATGATGGACCCGACGATGCCGATCAGGAGCAGGATGCTCGCCACCTCGAACGGCCAGACGTAGTGGGTGAACAGCACGCGGCCCAGCGCCTGCGGACTGCCGAACGAATCGGGCGCCTGCGGCTTGTCGAAGTATTGGAAGTTCGCGAACACCTGCGAGGCGATCACTGCGGCCAGCGCGAAGCCGAACCCGAAGCCGAGCACCGTCCTGAACTCGAACCGCTCCTTCCACGTCTGGGGCCCGCCCAGGTTCAAGAGCATGATGACGAACAGGAACAGCACCATGATCGCGCCCGTGTAGACCACGATCTGGGTGATGCCGAGCAGTTCCGTCTTCAGCCCGAAGTAGATGAACGCCAGCGTGAAGAAGTTGAACACCAGGCACAGCGCCGAGCGGACGGGGCTGGAAAACAGCACCACGCCCAAAGCGGCGAGGATGGCGATGGTCGAGAGCACCATGAACACAGTCATGGGCGCACCTCCTTCGAGGGGTCAACCAAGGCGATGGGACGTCGTTTTTCCGCCCCCTCGGTCATGCGGATGCGGCCCTGCGCGTACCAGCCGGACTTGCTCGTGGCGCTCACCACGTTGAGATACAGCACATAGATGATCGCCAGCGCGACGAACATCGAGATCCAACCGCCCGCCGGACCGTAGAGCTTGGTGCACATGATCCAGATGGCGACCACGATGAAGTTGGCGACGGCCATCGGCAGGAGCGACTTCCACCCCAGCGACATGAGCTGGTCGTACCGGAGACGAGGGAGCGTGGCCCGGAGCCAGATGTAGAACGTGATGCCGCCCGCGCACTTGCCCAGGAACCAGAGCGGCGCGAGCCAGTAGTTCGCCCCGTCCATCACGCGGGCGAAGGGGGCGACGGCGGGGACCTGCGCGGCCAGCACGTCCCAGTTGACGGGCAGCATGTTCCAACCGCCGAGGAAGACGGTCGCGAACACGCCGCCGAAGATGAACATGGTCGCGTACTCGCCCATGAAGAACACGGCGACCTTCATCGAGGAATATTCCGTGTGGTAGCCCGCGATGATCTCGTTCTCGGCCTCGGGGAGGTCGAACGGCGCGCGGTTCGTCTCGGCCACCATGCAGATGAGGAAGATGACGGCGGCGATGAACCCGAACGGCGTGAAGATGAACCAGTTCTGGAACACGGCGGCGGCGTCCCATCCCCACAGCGGCTTCATCTGCTCGGCCACCATGTCGGTGAGTTTGAGCGAACCCGTCGCCATGACGATGCCCGCCAGCGAGACCGACATCGCGAGTTCGTAGCTGATCAACTGCGCCGAAGCTCGCAAGCCGCCGAGCAGCGAGTACTTGTTGTTCGAGGCGTACCCGGACAGGACGACTCCGTACACGCCCAGCGAGGAGATGGCGAGGATGTAAAGGATGCCGATGTTGACGTCGGCGATGGGCGTCCAGTGCATGAGCGGCCCGTAGTGGGGGCCCCACGGCAGGGTCGCGCCGATGGCGAACGCGGGAAAGAGGGCGACCGCGGGGGCCACAAAGTAGATCAGCCGGTCCACGGCGGCGGGCGTGATGTCTTCTTTGAAGAAGAGCTTGACGCCGTCCGCGATGGGCTGAAGGAGGCCGAACGGGCCGACCCGGTTGGGTCCGATGCGGTCCTGCATCCAGCTGAGCAACCGCCTCTCCCACCAGATCAGGCCGGGGACGATGATCAAGACCGGAAGGACAAACACCAAGACCCGGATGGTGGCCTGGACGGCAGGGCTCTGCTGGATCAACCAGTCGGTCATGCAACCGTAACTGTACCTTGGCGGAAGATCGAACAGCATCGGTGTGAGGAGAGGGTGCCTTGAACGAGCCCGAACCAACGAGTGCCAAAGTGGAACCAAACGCCCACACAGCCACTTCATGTACAATATCGTCTACATATCTGAGCCGACATCATGAGCCGTCGCCCAAAGACCGTGACTTGGAATGCCGAACCGCACACGAAGGCCAAGATCCAGATAGTCGCTGGCTACGCTGAGCGCTGGGCAACGATCTTGGGGCAAGGGCCCTCCGGGCCGCTCACCTACATCGACGGCTTTGCCGGTCCGGGTGAGTACACGAACCATCCGATCGGATCGCCCATCGCCGCGATTCGGGCGATCCTGCGCGCGAAACTGGCGGTCGGCCAGCGGTGGAGAGTCACGAGGGTCCACATGTTGTTCATTGAGGAGGACCGCAGGAGGTGCAACCATCTGGAGAAGCTGGTGCAAGCCGAGGTCCCGAGCGATGAGGCTCAAAGCATAGTGGTTGAATGCCTGAACTGCGCATTTGAGGCAGGAGTCTGGCGTTCAAGCTCGCCCTTCACCAAAGCGCTCACAACGTCAGCACCCCTGCTTGCCTTCGTAGACCCATTCGGCGCAAAGGACGTTTCGTTTGAGTCCGTGGAACGACTCCTCAGCTCCAGGACTAGCGAGTTGATTATCAACTTCAGTACATCAGGCTTCGCCCGGAACTACAAGTCGGGTAACCATGGGTTGCTCGATACAGCATTCGGTACAAAGGAATGGAGATCAAGGCTCACCCCAACAATGAGCCACGGGCAACTTTGCCAGGCGGCCCTTGACTTCTACAAGGGCCAACTCTTGGCCATTCCAAAAGTAGGTTACGTGTTTGCCTTCGGGATGGCGAGCCGATCTAGCATTCCAGACTTCTTCCTTGTATTCGCGAGCCAACACCCCAGGGGATTGGTTGAAATGAAGGGGGTGATGCGCAAGCTCGACCAACAGGGCGACTTTCAGTTTCACGACGCGCGGGTGATGCAACCTGGCCTGTTCAAG
>JACFNW010000315.1 GCA_019454665.1 Fimbriimonadaceae bacterium
CATCCTCGCCGTGTTCAGCATCAACTCCTTGGTGGCGGTCAAGTACCGCGATCTGGAGATGCGTCAGAGTCGGCAGATTTCAGTTGGCAAGGAGTTGGCCGAGGCGTTGGCGCGACAGTATGGTGGCACAGTTGACGACGATAAGAAGCAGCTTGTGTGGCACATCAATGCCTCTGGGACTCAAGTGGCTAGAATCTGGCTCAACGGCAACTTCCTGCGGGTGATGTACTTCGACACTCCGTGGGACGTGCGTCGATTTATGATCGGCGAGGGTGAGCCTGGTCGTATTGCCTCTGTGTATGGACCGACTGCGCAAGTCATCAAGAAGCACGCAGACAAGCTCGCTTACCTGTTTGTTCACGGTATGGTCGAGGTTGGCGAGGGTGCACGCGACCCTCAAAAGCTTTCGCTGGATCGAGCCAGGGCCGTGCATGGCCAGTTGCAGATTCTACGTGTGATCGCTCCATACACCAAAACCGATGTTGTAATCCCGGCGACTGGACAAGGGCGCTCAGACCCGGTAAAGCAGTGGATTGACCCAATGGGCCATTTCTGGGTACCCGCCAAGTATGCCGTCGCTTACGGCACGGGTTCCGACCTGTACTTGAGTGGGGGTCCTATTGGCCGAGTCGACCTCGTTCTCTTCTTCAAGGAGGTTCTCTAGATCGGCGCGATCCACCCGGCCGCAGAATCGTTGGAGCTCTTCCTGCAGACTTGGCCAGAGTCGCCAGACGACGAGTGGCTCCAGGCGACAGCTCGCGTGTTGTCTGCCTACCTGGAATCGGTGACGGGGCCGAGGCAGACGCCGTGGCGACCCTACGAGAGGCTGCTGTTTGGTCGCATCGCTCAGCGTCTCTTTCGGGCCACCGAGTTCACGCATCCTCACCCGACCAGTGTTGCGCGACGAGTGCTTGCCGTCGAATCGAAGACCTATCCTGCGCTGGGGCGTGCGAAGGAGCGTGCGCTGTCGCGAGAAGCCCTTCCTGCGGACCTCGACCGCGACCGGCTGGCGCGGCTCGGGTTCGAGTTCTGGAAGACGCTGGAGCAACTTCGGAGCGAATCAAGCGGCTCTGGCTAGTGGCTCTGCAACGCTGACCAGAGGCAGGCGAGGCTCACGCGGGTCGCGCGGAGCAGCTCTCAGGTCCGTACACTCGAACGCTACGTCAAGTTTGTCGAATGTCCATGCGAAGGGCGAGGGGTGCGACTCAATGATGGCGTATAGGTGTAGACCTTGGCCCCGGTTCCCCATGGGCGAGACTGGCAGGTTCTCTCCGCGAACGCAAATCATGTCGCCATCCTGCTCCACCGAGACGATCTCGCGAACGGCGTCTGCCCGAACATGATAGGTCTTGCCGTCGGCGACCAGCGCAAGAACCAAGGTTCCATCATTCTCAGCGGATTTGTCCATAGGTCAACTTAGATGTCGGCTTCGGGAGCGGTGACTGGAGGCCTGTTCCCTCTGGCCCATCGCGTGGTCCTGACGGAACCCTTGGGTGGTTGCTCGTCGCGTGCAGTTGACCGTGCTGAATCGCCGCTCTAGGCGCCCCGGCGACTCTCACCTGACCTTGGGCCACGGGGGCAGAGCAGGGGAGTCCTTGGCACTGGCCATGAGGTGCGCCCCCAATTGAGGTCAGGGCGCCGGTCGAACGCCGGCACCCTGTTTCTGCCGTCACTCGACGCCGAGGCGCCTGCCGAACCGTTCCACGTAGTCTCCCCAACTCCCGAGAAGGAAGCGGTCGAGCTGCGGATCGAACAGCAGCGTGGCGTCGCAGGGGTCGCCCATGTTCACGTACAGCAGACGGGTCGTCCGCCAGTACGAGTCGAGTTCGGAGCCTTCGACGTGCTCCACGCCGAAGCCCTCCATGACGTGGTCGGCGTAGTCCATGGCGACGTCGGCCCGCAGACAGGGCAGACGTCCCGTGATGTCCCAGAGGCCGAGCCGTCCGCAAACCGTTTCGGCGGTCTCGCGGCATCGGTGGATCTCTTTGGCGTTGCGCAGCACGGTCTGCCACGTCGGAGACTCGGGGAAGAAGCGCCGGTCGAACCTGTCGACGACGGACTGGGCGGCGCGGGCCACGGGGGCCAGCTCGGGTTCCCGGCACTCCCGGACGAGGTCCAGAGCGTGCGAGACCGAGGCGATGCGGCCCGTGGAGGCCAGCGAGTAGAGGGCGGAGGTCTGGCCGGAGTGCCAGAGTGAGGCGAGTCGGACGATCTGTGTCTTCATTGGTGTTGGGTAAACGCGAAAAGGCCGCCCGCCCCCTGGAAATCGGGGAACGGACGGCCTTGGTGTCGCGCGGGGTCTTGGATCCCTAGGGATCGAGGCGGGAGAGGATGTCGGCGGCGGCTTTCTGGACGGCTACGAGCGATGCCCTGAGGGCTACGGCGTCGCCGTCGTAGAGGTGGATGTAGTCGGCGCTCGACGTGCCGGGATCGAGCCCCACGGCCGAGCACACGGCGTACGCCGCCGCCTCGGCTTCGAGCTCGCGGATCCTGCGGCTCAGGGCTTCGGGTCTGCCGGACCGGTGGAGCAGCTCGTGCGCCAGTTCGTGGACCAGCGTGGAGAACTCCTCGGCGGGCTCCATGCCTTTCAGCACGCGGACCTTGCCGCCCATGCTGACGCCCTTGGCGCCTCCGAGCCCGTCGGCCCGTTCGAGTCCGACGCCGAAGTGGCGGTACGCGGCTTCGAGCCTGAGCAGGGCTTTGCCGGGGTCTCCCGACACCTTGCCGATCTCGGGCAGCGGCTCGCCTTCGGTCTGCGAGACGTCGAAGACGAAGCCCGTGCAGAAGCCGAGGCTCCTGGGTTCGGGCTCTTCGACGATGGCCTTCTGCTCCGATCGGCGGTACACCATCGGCACGAGGATGAGGAGGCCCTTCTCGCCCTTTCGGACGCTTCGGCCCAGGGTCTTCCACGTGGAGAACCCGGCGACGCGGGTGGCGTCGGGCTTCTGCGCCAGGATGAGGCAGACGTTGTTGAGGCTGTAGCGGTGGAACCGGCCCACGGCCTGGAGGAAGTCGCGCAGGTTCTGGGACCTGCCGGATTCGAGGGAGTCGGCCAGCAGGGCGAGTGTCCTCTGGACCATCAGGTGAGCGCGTTGTTTGCGTTCTTCGTTCATGGTTGTCCTCGGCGGGCGCGCAGTCTGCGGACCCACCCCCCAGCGAGTCGAGCGTCTGCGTTTGCCGAAAACGGCCGATGGAACGAAGCGCGCGGTTTCCGCGCGGATGGAAAGAGCCTTCCGGGATTCGGAGGCGTTGGGGATTCATAAGGCCCGGTTATCGTTGAACGACTCCGGATGGCTCGTGCCGGAGCGTTCCCGAAGGGCCTCGCCGATAACCGCCCTTATGAATCCGATCTCCCGAGCGCGTCTCTCCCGCCGGCGCCCTCCCGAATCTCCCGAAGGGAGTCCCCCCCCGCTACCGGGCGACGCTCACAACGAGACGTCCGACGGCAGCCACCGGAAGACCCGACGATGAAGCACAGCCCCCACCCTACCAT
>JACFNW010000316.1:0-1235 GCA_019454665.1 Fimbriimonadaceae bacterium
CTCGCCGAAGCGGGTGGCGTGCTCGAAGTTGACCAACTCCTGGCGCGAGCCCTCCCGAAAGAAGCTAGTCCGGGCCTCGGCGGGCCACTCGCCGGGTCGGTACCAGGCCTTTTTGGTGAGAAACACGACAAGCCGCTGCCACAGCAGAACGCCCGTCCACTTGAAGAACGCCTCGGTCTCCCAGGATTTGGGGTCGTACCACAGCCGAAGAGGCATCTTGTGGAAGGGCGTCGGTCCGGTGGTGGTCGGCGCGCTCTTGGGGCTTTCCTCGGGGAGGGCGATGCCGAGTTCGTCCGCCCGCGCTTCGTAGCGATAGAGCAAGCCCTGCTTCATGCGGTCCACGGCCGAGGACGCGAGATGGATCACGGTGTACGCGGCGGGCAACCAGAACCAGGGCGAGCCGATGACCAGCAGCGCGGCGGCGATGGGAACCATGTGCCCGACGCGGATCGTGTTGACGGCATCGTGGTAGCGGCACTCCTGGTGGTGCCATTCGACGTCCGCCCGCGAGAAGCGCGTTTCGCCACGCTCGAGCCCGGCGAGGACCTCTCGGAAATCGGGTTCGCCGGTCAGGCGGAGGAGGAGCGTGTAGTACGCGCCGAGGCCGACGGACTCCCAAAACCGTCCTTGGCGCTCCCACGAGCGCAACGGAAAGTGCCACCACAGCCACCGGTCGAACCAGTCGCCTCGCACCGAGGTTTGCGGGGGTTGCGCGCTTTCCTGCCTCATCGCGGGTGGGGGGATGGTACCTTGCGACCCGCTGGTAGACTCGGCCCATGGCTGCCACGCCGTGGGTCAAGCCCGAAGACTATCTCGCCGCCGAGCGTGTTGCGACGGAGAAGCACGAGTACTTCGACGGGCGGGTGTATGCGATGTCCGGTGCGACGAAGGAGCATGTCCGGATCGCCATGAACTTGGGACACGAGTTCACACGCCTGCTCCGACCAAGAGGGTGCGCCCCGATGGGCTCCGACATGCGCGTTCGCGTGTTGGAGACCGGAATGTACACGTACCCGGATATCAGCATCGTCTGTGGCGAAGGCACGTACGAGGACGACCACGTGGACGTGTTGCTGGACCCCGTGGCCATCGTCGAGGTGCTGTCCAAGTCCACCGAGGCGTACGACCGTGGCCTGAAATTCGCCCACTACCAGCGCATCCCCAGCCTCCACACCTATGTCTTGGTATCCAGCATGGAGCCTCGAGTCGAGGTGTTCGAGCGGACCGATGAGGGG
>JACFNW010000316.1:1245-3492 GCA_019454665.1 Fimbriimonadaceae bacterium
GTTTCAGGGGTTGGAGGCTACGGCGGCACTGGCTCGACTCGACGTCGCCCTTCCGTTGGCCGACGTGTACTTCGGCGTGGCTTTTGGCGATTCCTAGCTGTTGCGGCGGGTGGTGCGCGTGCGGTAGAGCCGCTCGGTGAACCCTCCCTCGGATTCGAACTGGGCCGCTAGCGCCTCGATCTGCCGCCCCAGAAGCGCAGTCGCCACGGCGATCAGAGCGAGGGCGCCGTTCGCCATGACCTCGGGCTCGGTGGGTTTGGGCTTTGTGGGCTTTGTGGACTGGGTGGACGAGGTGGACTGGGTGGACGGTCCACATGGTCCACCGGGTCCATCCTCCAAGACCCACTTCACCCAGATCATGAAGTCCTCCGACGAAGTCGGCCGGGCGTCAATCAACGCTTGACGGCTGGGCTCGTTGCGCTCCCACTGGGTCAAGCCACCCTTACGAAGAAAGTCCTCGTAGTCGAGCCGCAGTTCCTCTAGGCTCGCCTTGGCGACGTTGGTCAGCTTCAGCTCCATCTTTCTTCGAAGTGCCGCTCGCCACGCTGCCCTCGGCGATGTTCTGCACTCCGGAGCGTACGGCTTGCACCATCTGCTCGCACGTTCGGCTCCGGCGGTCGACGTAACGGTCCACGAAGCGCACTGTGACGTCATAAACCAACCTAGCGACTTGGAAGGTCTTCAGGTTCCGATACCCGCCATGCTTGGGAATCAACGGCTCAGACATCTCACTAGTCCACCCAGTCCACCAAGTCCACTTCGGTCCACCTAACCACCCAAGGCCGCAACCGCCGCTTGCAGCGCCGCATCCAACGCCGCCACGTTCTTGCCACCCGCCGTGGCAAAATCGGGACGTCCGCCGCCGCCGCCGCCCGCCGCCTGCGCCATAGCCTTCACCACGTTTCCGGCGTGCGCACCTTTCGCCAGCGCCTCGGCGCCCGCCTTGCACACAAACAGAAGCTTGCCGTCCTGCTTCAAAGCCACGACCACCACCCGGTTCGGGTGTCCTTCGGCCAAGCGATCGGCCACCAGCGACGCCTCCTTGGGGTCGCCTTCCTCCAGAACCTCGGCCGCCAGTTCAATCGCCCCAACCGTCTGCACCTGCGCCGAGCCAGACGATGCCGCCTGAGTTCGCATGCGCTCCAACCGGCGATTCAGCTCGCGTTGGTTTTCGAGGGTGCGCTCGATGGCTGCGACGAGATCGCCGGGCGACGCCTTCAGCATTCCTGCAGCAGCGCTCAACGTGCGCGCCTGTTCGGTGGCCCACTCGTACGCCGCTTCGCCCGCGACGGCCACGATGCGTCGGACGCCGCTGGCCGCCGACGACTCGCTCAGAATCTTGAACAGCCCGATCTCGCTGGTGTTGCGGACGTGCGTGCCGCCGCACAGTTCCACGCTCCAATCGCCGACCTTCACCACGCGCACACGCTCGCCGTATTTCTCGCCGAAGAGCGCCATCGCGCCCATGGCTCGGGCGTCGGCGATCGGGGTGTCGGCGAGGGTTTCCACGGGGATCGCCTCCCACACCTTGGCGTTCACCTTGCGCTCGACTTCGGCGATTTCATCAGGCGTCATGGCCTTGTTGTGCGTGAAGTCGAAACGCAGGTGGTCTTCGGCGACCAGCGAGCCCGCCTGGGTGACGTGCTTGCCCAGCGTCTCGCGCAAAGCGGCGTGCAACAGGTGGGTGGCCGTGTGGTGGGGCAGGATGCGTCGTCGGCGAAGGGCGTCCACCCGGGCGACGACCTCCCGCTGGAAGAAGTCCTCGGATAGCGCGCACAGGTCGTCGGCGGATTTGCCCTCGACGGCCTCGCGGAGCGCGCCGCCGAGTTCCACGGTGTGCCAAATGCGGTCGCCGTCCTTCTTGCTCTCCAGCACGCGAAGCGAGAAGCCCTCGCCTTCGATGGTGCCGGTGTCGCTTTCTTGGCCGCCGGAGGCCGCGTAGAGCGGGGTGCGGTCAAGCGCGACGAGCGCCGTAGGCCCAGCCAAACCGTCCCCACGCAACATAGGACGTATAAGTCCTATCCGACCCATACCTTGAAGGGCGCCATACCCCACGAATTCGGTGCGCTCCAGAGGGCCGCCGAGCGTGACCGAGTCGTCCGATTCGTAGACCTTGGCCATGCCCGTCTTGGCGCGGGAGCGCTCCTGAGCCTCGGCCATGCACGCCTCGAATCCGTCGAGGTCAACCGTCATGCCCGCCTCGGCGGCGAGTTCGAAGGCCGCGAGCGCCAGCCCGCCGTCCGAGAG
>JACFNW010000317.1 GCA_019454665.1 Fimbriimonadaceae bacterium
GGCATGTGCAAGGTGGCGTCGGCCACGGGCACCAAGGCGCGGGCACGCAACCGCTCGTCGTCGCGAAGTACAGGTTCGGTATCGCGCAACAGTTCGGCGAGTCGCTGGCGGAGGGCCGTCCATGCGCCTCGGCCCAAGCTCATCACGGGGTTCAGCGTGTCGGCGTGGAACACGTCGGGGCCGTCGAGCAGACCGGCGTCATGCAACAGGCCGGTGTCCAAGATGAACTCGCCGATGGCCACGCCAACGCGAGCGGGGCGTCCGTCGCGCTTCGAGAAGATGCCGTAGGGCAGGTTCTGGATGGGAAAGTGCGACTCTGGCGCGACGGGCACCCAGCTTCGCCAATCGCCTGGGACAACGAACGACTTCATGGCCACAGCCCCATTGTGGTCAGATCGGCCACGGGTTCGTGGATCGAACAACTTCCGATGGAAGCCAAGGCTTCGCGGGCATCGCCCAACGCCTCCACCGATATCGCCTCGCCACAGACCTCCACCATGTCTTCGGACCAACGCATCGCATCTGCGGGTGTCTCAAGGACGCGGGCCACCAGCGAGCGGGACGCTTCCAGCGATTCGGCGGCGGCGAACGCGAGCACGCAATTGAGGAATCCAAACATCCGGGCGGTGCCAAGGCTCGGTTCCTTGGCCGAGATCGGTTGCCTGCCCGTGACGGGGTGGTGGAGACCGGCGGTCAGCTTGACCTCGAGCCGAAGGTCCACGGCCTCGACGATGAACGCCGCAACGTCGTCGGCCTTGGGGAAAGCGGCGGGCATCATGCCTCCAAGTCGCACCTTCGCGCCGAGGTCCGCCTCCGCCAACGCTGTCAGCGCATCGGAGAGGCCCGAATCGAGCGGCACCTCGACAAACGGCGCAGGCTCGTGGCCCTCGTCGGCGAGCCTCGCCGCGAGACGTGCCAGCGCCTTCATTCCGGCGGGCGAGGCAGCCTTGGTTTCCAGCGAAACCACCTGCAAGCCAGGGGGGATCTCGAAGGCCTGGGCGGGATCGGCAAGCAGAACCGCGACGGGCAAGGTGTCCTCGCTCCCCAAGCAGGCGGATAGCTCGGCGAGGCGGTCTGACGGGCAGACGAACGCTGCGGTCAGCGGCTCGTCCCACCACTTGCGATACTCCTCGGCGGCGTCGGCCATGCTCAACGCAGCGGGCGGAAACAGGCCCGCGTAATCGAAGAGGCCGGAGACCGAGGCGGCGACGGTTCGGTACACGCGACGAGTGTACGCGACGATGTCTTGAGTTTGCGGAGGGCTGGGCGCTGGAACTCTCTGGGCAAACTTCCGTTATCCTAAGAAGAGACGGCGATGAAAGCGATGCTCGCGATCCTCGGTTTGTCGGTCCTCGGCTGGACCGGCTGGTCCCTCCAAGCGAAGGAGCCCGCCCCGCCGCCTGCGGAACAACAGCGCATGAGCCAAGACAGGATTCTCGGATGGGCCGTGGTGGACAATCGCTTCGCAGAAGGTCCGTTCGCCGGCTATTGGGTGGGCGTCAGCCCCCCTCGCGAAGACAAGTTCGTTCTTGCGGATCGCGAGTGGCAACGGATTCTCAAGCCCGAGCAGTACCGCATCCTCCGCAACAAGGGCACCGAACCCGCGTTCTGCGGTCGGTTCCACGACCACAAAGCCGATGGTTTCTACCGCGTGATCGGCAGCGGGCAACCCGTGTTCAAGTCGTCGGCCAAGTTCGATTCCGGCACGGGCTGGCCGTCGTTCTTCGAGCCCTACGACCGCGATGCGATCTGGCTCAAGCCCGACTTCAGCCACGGCATGACGCGCTTGGAAGTGCTGGCCAGCCGCTGCGACGGGCACCTGGGCCACGTTTTCCCCGATGGCCCGCGCGAGAAGGGCGGCCTGCGGTTCTGCATCAACTCCGAGGTGCTGGAGTTCGTGCCCACGACCAAGGGCTGATTACGCCAGCAACTCGTCCACCACGTGGCCGTGGACGTCCGTTAGGCGGAAGTCCCGGCCCTGGAAGCGATAGGTCAGCTTCGTGTGGTCAATGCCCATCAGGTGCAGCATCGTCGCGTTGAGGTCGTGCACGTGCACCGCGCCCGGAGTGAACGCGTCCTCGGTCGGCTTGATGATCGCGCCGTCCTTGTCCACGATGTTGTAGGAGTAGTCGTCGGTGTGCCCGTACACGGTGCCCGGCTTGACTCCGCCTCCCGCCATCCACATCGTGAAGCAGCGGGGGTGGTGGTCGCGGCCGTAGTTGTCGCGGGCGAGCGGCCCTTGGCAGTAGACCGTCCGACCGAACTCGCCTCCCCACACCACCAGCGTCTCGTCGAGGAGCCCGCGCCGCTTGAGGTCCTTGATGAGCGCCGCGCAGGGCTGGTCAATGTCCTTGCACTGGAGTGGCAGGTCCCGGGGCAGGCTGTCGTGGTGGTCCCAACCCCGGTGCCAAATCTGCGTGAATCGGACGCCCCGCTCGGCCAAACGCCGCGCCAACAGGCAGTTCGCCGCGAACGTGCCCGGCGTTCGGCTGTCCTCGCCGTAGAGTTCGAACGTGTCGTCGCTCTCCGTGGAGAGGTCCATCAGGTCGGGGACGCTGGTCTGCATCTTGTACGCCATCTCGTACTGCGCGATGCGGGCCGCGATTTCGGGGTCGCCGAACTGTTTGAGCGTCAACTGGTTGAGTTGAGCCAAGTCGTCCAGCATCTGTCGGCGCGTCGAGGACAAGACGCCTTCGGGGTTCTTCAGGTACAGCACGGGGTCGCCAGTGGACCGCAGCGCCACCCCCTGATGTTCGCTGGGCAGGAACCCCGTTCCCCACAGGCGGTTGTAGAGGGCCTGGGCGTCGCGCTTCGCGCTCCACTTGCTGTGAAGCACCACGTAGGTGGGCAGTTCCTCGTTCTCGCTGCCCAAGCCGTAGCTGACCCAGGCGCCGAGGCTGGGCCGACCTGGAAGCTGGCTGCCGGTCTGGATGAAGGTGACCGCGGGGTCGTGGTTGATCGCGTCGGTCCACATCGAGCGGATGACGCAGAGTTCGTTGGCCACGGTGGCCGTGTGGGGCAGCAGCTCGCTGATGTAGACGCCGTCTTCGTTGTTGTCGTACTTCTTGAACTCGTACTTGCTGGGGGCGACGGGAAAACGCGCCTGGCCGCTGGTCATCGTGGTGATGCGCTGGCCCATGCGGATCTCGTCGGGCAGGTCGGCGTCGTAGACGTCGCGCATCTTCGGCTTGTAGTCCCACATGTCCATCTGGCTGGGGCCGCCGTTCATGAACAGGACGATGACGCGCTTGGCTTTGGGGGCGAAGTGCGGCAAGCCGGGGAGCCCCATACGGCCCTTCTGGTCGGCGAGTGCGATCGAGCCAGCCAAGAGGCCTCCGCCCAAGCCTCCGCTCCGGAGGAGCGAGTGCAGGGCGGCGGTGCCGACCCCGAGGGCGGTCTTCCCGAAGAGCTGGCGTCGGGTCAGGAGCAGTTCGTGTTCGCGTCGGGGGTCCATGGCTATTGCAGGGTCAGGAACTCGTCCA